>CAZWFH010000468.1:0-1500 GCA_964632105.1 uncultured Atribacterota bacterium | reverse complement strand
TATATCCACACTAATCGGAAATTGGCAAGTGGCAATTGTAAGTTTCATATTTAATTATCCCTTTCAAGTATTTTTCAGCTTCTTTTAATAAATAATAGCCGTATATAAAATCTAGCTGGCACTATCATATAACGTCTGAGAATTTACGAACTTGCAAAGCAAGTTAGGTAGAGTGAAACGAACCCGTAAATGCTTTGTTAGATAATGTCATCCAAAAATAATTATCATTATATCTTACCCTTCAATTTAAATATTTTAAATGGATTATTATAAAAAAGCATCATTGAAATTTCTTTTGCTTTTTCAATATCAAAAACGCCATCTTCAACTTTTCTTGCTAATGATTTACTTACATTAATTCTTGCTAAGTATTGATGGCCATACACTCCATCAATAAAACAATAATCCCCACCAAATGCACTAATCTTATTTATTGGAACTGAGTCTATCCATTCAATTAAAGCATTTATACATGCTGTTGGAGATATTATATGTGCCCAGCACATATCTATATATACATTAGGAAATGTCTTAGCCAATACTGACAAAACTTGTTGGTATGGATACCCAATATGAAAAATATCAAAATCTACATTTGGATATTCCAAAAATAAATTTGACAACAAAGAAGGGTCACTATTATAAATTATATTTCCATTTCCCTCCTGTATTCCTGTGTGAAACTGAAAAGTAAGATTTCTCTTATTTGCTAGTCCTAGAACGAAATGCATCATATAATCTTGAAATTTCTTACCAACCATAAACACCTGATTTGCCCAATCCGGGGAATGTTTAACTTTAAATATCTCATTAAATCCGTTTTCAGCTTCATTTTTACTAACTCTTTCATATTTTAATGTGCGTCGATACGCCAAACCACTTTTCAATGCTACAGCCCCTAGACTTAAAGCTTTGTCCAACATTATTTCGCAGACTTCTAACCAATTCCCAAAAGAACAAATTTTAATTGCGAACTCTTTTTCAATCCGTTCTATATCATCACCAGTATTAGGATAAATAAAATTATCCAAACGATATACACTTCTGAAAAAGGATTTGTCACATTCCAAATTACTGTCTAATAAACTTACTTTTATTTTTGATTTTTCTTTTAGAATCTTTTTGAAATGTCCAGGCTTCAGAGAGTCCAGAAATGCCTTGTTTAGATGCTCAATAGTCGATCTGTGTATTTTCTCAACCCCATATAAAGCTTTAACAGAAACATCTAAAGCTCTTCCGTATCCAGTATTTCTTGCAACTTCCCAATATGGTTCAACCAACTTCCACCGTTTTATTAAAGAAACTTTATTATTAAGCACTTTTTGGTAATCATCGATACTTAATCCAGCAGAAATTAAATCTCTGTTAAAGTAATGTGTTAAATATTCTTTTAAAACATCTGTATCTTTTTCTCTCTCGTTTTCAAAAGCTGGAAGGTGCTCATGTGTATCAATTATCTCCAAATCTTTCACATAATTGAATATTTCTTCAAAAATTTTA
>CAZWFH010000467.1:0-1501 GCA_964632105.1 uncultured Atribacterota bacterium | reverse complement strand
ACTACCTTCATATCTAACTTGATAAAAGCCGCATCTCCGGAAATCTGGGAAAATTGATTAAACCGCTCTCTTAATCTAGTGCAAAGTCTCTCCGAGAGAAGACCTATCTCTCTTTCGGCATGCTCAAATATTTCCTCTACATCTTTCTCCTTAATAACCCTTTCTTTCTGAAAAAAGGGCTCTATCCAATCATGATTCAAGATGGGCGTCTCACGATATCTTTTGACCAATTTCAATAATACCGGTACCGGTAGAAAAGAAAGCTGAAAGCCGGTGATATCTTTAAATCTCCTACAACATCCTTCTGTCTCAGCAGGGAAATCAGGAGCAACCAGCAGCATATATTTGGCATAACCTTTATAGGCACCAATTAATTTGTCTTTGAAGAGATCAAGACAATAATTTTTTAGGGTATATAAATAATCTTGTTTTTTGACCAGATAATTATAGATTCCTTCAACAGCAGTCTTACATTCTACTACGATAAAATAGGGATGTACCGCTCTTCCGGCAATTAAGACTATATCCCAGCCATGACCACTTCGCTGAGGGATGGTATCAAAGTCCAAAAGTAAGAAGGCCCGATTTACCAAATCCTCAAAGACCTTTTCTGGTTCATCATGATATTTCTTTCGGGCTACTGTCCTATTCTGCCGAGCAATATCTAAAAAATCGGTATTTAGTTTTTCTAAATCCCCTTCTATATCCCGATGAGCTATTTCTTCTCCTTCATCTTTCCTTCGCTGGTTTACTACTGCCAATAATTCCTCTAATACCTTTCCTTCTATATAATTAATCTTATCTTTTGGGCTTACTTCTTTTTCGTAAATCAATTGAGCAATTGCAGCAGCATAATGTTTACAAAAGGGAGTATTCCCTCTTTTAACTTGATAGAGATAATCGGCACACTTATCATCACACATGTAAGAGAAGTCTTCTTTGCCTAAATTATTAATAATTACTCTATGTCCACCTACATCTACAATTAGGGAGTTTTTATCTCTACACCTTATGGTTACCCTCTTATTTAAAAAATGGTCTCGGCAATCTCTAATCTTACCCAATAGTTTATCTATTAGGTAAATATTGCAAATATCTTTTAACTCCTCTAAAGAAATCTCCAGATTATCAACCATAAACTTAGCCAGTTCTTTCTTTGTTCCGGAATATCCTTTAAGGTTATTTTTCTCACAAATTTCTTTTAGATTACTTACGGTCAGCGCTTGAAGGATAGATAATTTTTCTCGCTTATCACTCATTTAAAATCCCCCCTTCGAAATAAAATACTTTCCATTCTTTCAATGCTCAAAATAAGTTTGCCATGCAATTCAGCTAAGTACATTTACCCCTTCTAAAGGACCAGCTCTAATATCAAGAGCTAACCCCAAAGATTAATTCATTCATAATTTTCCCGCCAATGTTTGTAAGCATTTTCTCTGGCTTCTCCCTCAGTTCGACCCCAACCATGTGCATGCTTTCCATAATCCTTTCCCTTCCCATA
>CAZWFH010000466.1:0-1510 GCA_964632105.1 uncultured Atribacterota bacterium | reverse complement strand
ATAATCCACTGCTAATATTTTCATTTTTAATTCTTCCTATCCCTTGAATTAATTTGTGTAGTGTTGTTAAACGAATTATTAAAATTATACTATTTCTTTATTAGGTTGTACAATTTGAATTGTGTGTTTTTGGCCGTGGTATACGATGAGATTTTTAAATTATGCAGAATAAACGGGAGGGCAGATCTTTGCATTTAGCATACTCTATTCTTAAAATATGATAAAAGCGCAAAAAGGATTCTCTCATGCTATATTCTAATTATTTGAAAATACATTGGGAACCTGGACTTGTTAGGCTCCTTAGAAAAAGTTACTGAATTTTTGAGCTAGGCCAACCCCCATACGCTTAAAAGGTTCGAATCCTACCCGGCTCCCCGAGAAGGTCAATAGGCAGAACTTTTCGCATTGTCTTTAAACTTTCAAACTCTAAAGGAAAATTAAAAATAGCAATAAGAAAATGAAAGTGTAAAGCTAAATTGATTTACATTCCGGTTATGTGTCGTTGGATAAATACTAACACTACCATTATTATGAATGATATTGTATTTATTATTGACCACTTCTTTCCTGCTTGACTAGCCACACCTATCATTTTCTAAATCGAAGGCATCAGTGCCTTTCAGTCGCTTTTAATCTCCGTGAACACCGTCTTCACCATCATGCTCGCCATCTCCCTCACCTGATCCGGTACCAACTTCAGCATGGGGAGTCCATCCGTCAAACGCCTGACTTGTTGCTGGTAGCGTGACTTCAACTTTTTCGCCGGGAGCGAGATCTACCGAAGTTGTTGGTCCAAGCTCTGTTCCGTTTGATAAATGTACTTCAACACGAACTTGTGTCAAGGTATTACCTGTGGTGTTTTCCACTATTCCTTTGAAGGAGTTACTTTTCTTGTCGTAGTTCATAATCAGTCTGACACCCTTTCGGACTACATCGTATGTCTTGCTCAGGGTAAGTGCATTACCTGATTCTTCTCCCCCGTCGGTTTCGTCACTATCGCGTTTGTGTTCATCCTGATTCACAGTAAGTTTACCAGAGTCTTGACTCTTACTAGTTTCGGTATCACTTGAACAACCGCTAATAACTGCTGCTAACATGGCGGAAATCAGTATCGACACCAGTACTATATTTATGTTCAATAGTTTCCTGTTTTTTATTATTGTTGATTTTTTCATGTTTTTTCTCCTTTTATTTGATTTTTTTGATAGTTATTTTTTTGATTTTAACCAATAGTAATTCTTTATAAAGTTTACTGAAAGAAATAAAGGGGTCTCAACATTTGACATTCATAATTCTTTTAAGGCTGTTATCATCTTTTGCATCTTCTCTTTTATTTCATTATTAACTTCGCTTTTTTGTTCAAATCTTTTAGCAGACTGGGAAACCGCGGAATAATCCATCTCAAAAAGCTCACCTATTATAAAGGAAAATGGGTGTCTGTCCTTATTTTCCTCCGAGGGTAAGCTCCTCGGTTAAATGAAAAACTGCCCAAAGTAGATTTGTGAATGAC
>CAZWFH010000465.1:0-1512 GCA_964632105.1 uncultured Atribacterota bacterium | reverse complement strand
CTTCAGAGATTACCGTATATTGAGCATAACCTCCATCAACATCCTTCCCGGTCCACTTCGCTTTATCACACAAATTTTCTTCCCCCTTAAGGCAAAAAGAACATTTACCACAAGCCCAATTGATCCAGGCAATCCCTACTCTATCACCTTCCTTAAACTTACTGGCAGTATCACTTAATCTTTTCACTCGACCAACAATTTCATGTCCTAAAATAATAGGAAATTTTGCAGGAGAAAGCCTTCCTTCGATTTCATCCAATTCGGTATGGCAAACTCCACAAGCAGAAACTTTAACTAAAATTTGCTTAGATCCAGGGGTAGGCACTGGTAAATCTACTAATTTTAGAGGCCTCTCTTTCAATGGTAAAATCTTTTCCAATACCATAGCCTTCATTTTTAATCCTCCTTATTTGTCTTTTGGGGTCAGGCTTCACAAGTTCACAAAATGTAAAACGGAAAATGTGAACTTGTGAAGCCCCCATTCCTTTCTTACCTGTACCATTTTTTTATAACCCTACTTTTGGGATTTCAAAATCCTCTCCATTTAATTTTAAAATACATTCTAAAACTACGCCATAGGGACCTACTTCCATATAACATTCTTTTCCCACTAATTCTAAAGATTTCAATAAATCCGGATCATATCCTCCCTTTCCTTCAACTGCTAACTGAAATCTTGCATTAACCATCTTTCCTCCAAAACCTTCATCGGTTTTAATTTCAACTATGTTTTCATATTTAAAATATTTTTCGCTTAAAATCGTTCCGGTAAATTCTGTATTGGAAATCCAATTATAACAACCGGTTAAAAAAAGAAAAAATAGTGGAAGTACAATTAAAGAAACTCTTTTATGCTTCATCTTTTAAACACCTTCCTTTTTCTTATATTATATATAATTCCTGTTATAAAAATTTCATTTAAGGTTGGTTTGGTTTTATAGCGCAGTCCTCTGGTTATCTCCTTTGATTTTTCTTTACCTCTTATCAAGAGTTATATCTTATCTGTTATATTGCAAGACCTGACCCCAAAAGATACGAATGAGGTTTTAGATGAATATTGTGGATATACTCAATTTAACTACGAAAAATTAGTAAATATGGTTTTATATTTTGCCTTAAGTGTAGAAAAATTATATAAAACCAAATTAATGAAATTTCTTTTCTATTCTGATTTTGTAAACTTTAGAAATAATACGGTTTCAATTACGGGATTAAAATATTTAAAAAATTACTATGGGCCTACTCCGGTAAGATATGATCTTTTATTGGGAATACTTTCCGATAAATTTATTACCTTTGAGGTTGACTTTATTGTCAATTCCGAGGAATTCATATATATAAAACCCATTGAACAACCTTGTTTGTCTATTTTCTCAAAAGAAGAATTAAAAACTATGAAATATATACTCAATAGTTTTAAAAATCTTTCTTCAAAAGAAATTTCTGAACTTTCCCATAAAGAAAAAGCTTGGAAAATTTCAAAAACAAAAGAACTTATTTCCTATGAACTTG
>CAZWFH010000464.1:0-1514 GCA_964632105.1 uncultured Atribacterota bacterium | reverse complement strand
CAACTAATAAAAAAATACGGATAGGTGATAATTTTAGGTAATTTTGGATTATTGTCTGCTTATCAAAACATTTACATTCTTTAATAGAATGTACCTTATATAATTTACATTCTTCACATGCTTTGAATTTTAATGCTTTAGCTATTTTGTCAGAAAACCAACCCAAAATAATGCCGAATATAAAAAGTAAAGCAAATAACAGCAATGCTTGTTTTGGAAAAAGAGAAAGCATAACAAAAGCCTCATCGCCTGATGTAGCTATCATACATCCAACTAGGGCACCAAAACTGATCAAGCCATGGATATAAAAAGAAACACTCAAAAAAGCTCCCAGGCACCCTGGAGTAGCACCGAGAAATGAAGAGATTAGATATTGTCTTTCCTTTCGTTTTTTAATAATCTTATCCATATTTCCCTTAGTAAGAACATTGAAATAATCTAGTATTAGCATCATAACAAATACAAAAAAGCTTATCATTAAAGACTGTTTTAAGATTTTAAAGATCAGCATTATATTCTAACACCTTCCAGATAATCAAATAAGGGGTTCGATAAATCGAACCCCTTTAATTCTCAAATTCTATCTTCTCGCGCAATACACAAGATTACTTCTGACTTTCTCTTTCTTTGTTATACGCTAAACACTATCCGTTTTACGTTGTATGGGCGTATAGCAATACGCCCCTTTCTATATACTAATTCGATTACTGAATTCCATTTTCTATTTTTTTTCGCTTTTTTCCAATTCTGTAATGCGTTTATTGATAGAATCAAGTTGCTCTTTTAGAGCTTTTGCATCTTCTGTTAACATCTCCATCTCTTGTTTGGGTTCTACCGGGGGTTGATAAAATCCGCCTCCATAGGCTGTAGGTGGAGGGGTCATGGGATAAGAGTATGCAGGCCAAAATCCTCTACCATAACCTCTACCCAATCCTCTACCCAATCCTCTACCATAACCAAAGCCTAATCCCAATCTACCTCCGGAAGGGTTCATATATCCTGGTACAGAATAACCAGCGCAGTATCCGGCTGCTCTTCCGGTCATGGGACCTAATCCCCCTGGACCAGTTCCATCTCCTCTTGGCATATTTTTCATCTCCTTTCTATTTTTTTTCTTTGATATAATTTTATTATAATGGTAATCATTTTCAATAATATACATTAAAAAAATTTATCTATTTTTCTTTATCTGAACATTCATCACACAATCCATAAAATTGAATAGTGTGATTTTTAATTTCAAAATTATATTTTTTAGAAAGTTCTTTTTCTGTTTTTTTAAGTAACTCTAACTCTTCATCTACAAAATCTGTATAATCGATTATCCGACCACATTTAGTGCATATTAGATGGTGATGATGGGATGGCTCCTTGGTCCCACGAGCCAACTCATACCTTGCTCGCCCATCACCAAAATCAAATTTAAAGACCAAGCCCATATTAATCAATAGCTCTAATGTTCGGTAAACAGTGGTAAGGCCGATAGCCGGATAAATATTATGTACTTTTAAATA
>CAZWFH010000463.1:0-1517 GCA_964632105.1 uncultured Atribacterota bacterium | reverse complement strand
TTATAAATCAAAATGGAAAAATAACCAATCGAGATGTAAGAGAAATGTTCAAGCTCTCTGACGGAGGAGCTCTAAAAGAGATTAAAAAACTAATAAACTTAGATGTTATTAAAAGTGAAGGGAAGGGGAGAGCCTTACATTATATTCTCAAATAAGGTTGGTGAATAAGTTGGCGATAAGGTTGGCAATTTAACCCTAACACGATAAAAACGTTGATAAAAATAATAAATCTTTTTACAATAAAAATCGATTAATAAATAAATTAATAGGGAGTGAAAATGTCTGATAGTTATATAACCCCTGAAGTTAAGGCAAGACAACGAATAGATAAAGATTTAATCCAAAGCGGATGGATAATCCAAAATAAAAATCAATTAAATCTTTCTGCTGGATTAGGTATAGCAGTAAGGGAATACCCAACAGATTCTGGTCCAGCTGATTATATACTTTTCATAGATAAAAAACCAGTGGGTGTAATTGAAGCGAAAAGACCGGAAGAAGGAGTTAGACTAACTTCTCATGAAGATCAAACTTCAAAATATGCGGAAAGCCACTTAAAATGGTTCTTAAATAGTAAACCTCTTCGATTTAGGTATGAGAGCACAGGAGAGCTTACCAGATTCACAGATTCCAATGATAATATACATCGTTCAAGATTAATATTTAATTTTCAAAAACCACAAACTTTACAGGAATGGCTTAAACAGGATGATACTTTAAGGAACAAACTTGCTAAAATTCCCGAATTAGATGCCAAAGGTTTAAGAGAATGTCAGATAATAGCAATAAAAAAACTTGAAAAATCATTTTCTGAGAATCGGCCGAGAGCACTTGTTCAAATGGCGACAGGGAGCGGAAAGACCTATACTGCTGTTACATCAGTGTATAGATTACTGAAATTTGCCCATGCAAAAAGGATTTTATTTCTTGTTGATACAAAAAATTTAGGCGAACAAGCGGAACAGGAATTTATTGGCTATTTACCGGCTGATGATTCTAGAAATTTTGCTGAGCTTTACAATGTTCAGCGTTTAAATTCAAGATACATTTCAAAAGATAGTCAAGTCTGCATCAGTACCATTCAAAGGATGTATTCAATCTTAAAGGAGCGAGAACTTGATGAGAGTGTAGAGGAAACCTCCTTAAATGAAATTAAAGTGGTTGGACCACCTAAAGATGTTGTTTATAATGAAAAATATCCACCCGAATTTTTTGATTTTATTGTAATAGATGAATGTCATCGTTCGATATATAACTTATGGCGGCAAGTGATTGAATATTTTGATGCCTTTCATATAGGGCTTACTGCTACCCCCGATAAAAGGACTTTTGCTTTTTTCCACGAAAATATAGTTAGTGAATATTCTCATGAACAGGCAGTAGTAGATGGAGTGAACGTGGGATATGATACTTATGTCATTGAAACGGAGATTACTCAACAAGGAAGTAAGATAAAAGCAAATGGTCTGTACCCGATTAGCTGGACACATAGAAAGTCTGCTATAATAATAACATGA
>CAZWFH010000462.1:0-1522 GCA_964632105.1 uncultured Atribacterota bacterium | reverse complement strand
CTGGCGTGGGGATGGGATGAGATAGACGGAGATAGATAACTCGATTCGATTGTTTCGCAGCCTTGAAAGATGTGGAAGTAATATGAATAAAAAATCTAATATTATAAAAATAGTAAAAGAAGATATTTTAAGAATATTAGGCGAAAGAAAAAGAAAGGTTTCATTGGATATCATCAAAGAGGAAATTAAAGTTTCCTATTCTTTTGTATCTGAAGCAATTGAAGAACTTAAAAAAGGGGAGTTGATTCAATCTCAGCAGAGTTTTTTTAGATTGACAGAAAAAGGTGAAGAAAATGCAAAAGATATTTTAAGAAAACATCTTATTTTTGAAAATTATTTTAAAAAAACCAGAACCGAAGAAGAGGCTCATAAAATAGCTCATATTCTTGAACATTATGTTTCTGAAGAGGTTCTCAACAACATAAAAAAATTATCTACATTTAAAGAAGAAGGTATTTGCTTAACAAAGCTTAAGCTGCGTAAAAAAGGGCTAATTACCAATATTATGATCTCGGACAATGGACTATTTGAAAGAGTGGTCAGTATGGGGATAGTACCAGGAGAAGAGGTAATGATAACGAGTGAGGTGTCTAACGCTATTATCATTAAAATAAAAAATAAAAAATTTGCTTTAGATAAAGATATAGCAAGAAAAATTAAGGTGTTAGAATATGGTGAAGGATAAGAAAAAGGTCAAAGAAGGAAAAGAGGAAACGAAGAGACCATTCCTAAATCTATTGAAATTATAAAAAAGTGAAGCTTTGCACGATGTTTAAAAAAAATTTTTAATGTATTTGGTGAATTGGATTTATTGCAAGAAGAAGTGAAATGAAATAATAAAAAGAGGGAGTATAGAATAATATGGAGAATCTTAAAATACTTTTAATTGGCCAGCCAAACGTAGGAAAATCTTCGTTACTTAATGCACTTGTTGGCCCGAGAGTTACAGTATCTAATTATCCTGGAACTACCGTTGAAATAACTAAAGCCAGGAAGAAATTCAATAACACAGAAATTGAGTTTGTGGATACTCCAGGGATATACTCTATTTCTGATAGAAGTGAAGAAGAAAAAGTTACTGAAAAGGCTTTGTTTGAAGAAGATAAAGATGCGACAATAACAATTGCTGACACAACTTCTCTGGAAAGAAGTTTTTATATGGTCTTGCAAATATTAGAGGCTCAGGTACCTACTGTTTTAGCTTTAAATTTTGTAGAAGATTCTAAAAAGAGAGGAATAGAAATTGATTACGAAAAACTAGAAAAAATTCTTCGTGTTCCTGTTATTTCCATAAATCCTTTAACAAAAAAAGGGATAGACAAACTTGTAGATGCAGTTTTAAAAATTAAAAAAATACCAAAGAGGACTTTCATTATTGGATATGATGACGATATAGAAAAGGCGATAAATAAAATATCATCACAGATAAAAGAAACTTCTATACCAAAGAGGTTTATAGCACTAAGGGTTTTGGAAGGAGATGAAGATTTTCATAAATATTTGAAGGACGAGAGAGTAATTG
>CAZWFH010000461.1:0-1523 GCA_964632105.1 uncultured Atribacterota bacterium | reverse complement strand
TCTTTATTACAAGAATTAGGTTAGTTGTTAGTATATGGTTTTTAGTTTATAGTTTATAGTTTTTGGAAGAAGAAAAATAGGTTGACACTTTCCAGTTCTCAGTTTTAATTTATTACAAGGATGTAAAGCAATATACACCTACCCATTTTGAACTTTTTTATGAACTTGCAACTCGTAACTTGTATCTTATACTAACGACTAATTTAATCGGAGAATTGGTAAATCGGTGAATAAGGATATAGTAACATGCCTTTAAAATTAGGGATAGGAGATATTATTAGATTGAAGAAGAAACACCCTTGTGGCGGTTTCCATTGGGAAATTACCAGAACCGGTATTGATATTGGCTTAAAATGTCTTTGTTGCGGCAGAAAAGTCCTGGTCCCGCGGGTAAAATTAGAGAAGAAAATTAGAGAAATTATCCCCCGGGATTAAGAAAAAATAGTATTTTTTACTTTTGTATCTTATATCTTTTCTTTCGCCTTCTTAACCCGATACTCAATACTATATACTCGATACTATATTAAAAAACTTGATATCGAAAATATCTGTGATATAATATAGATCGTTTTATATTTCTAATTTCTAATTTCCTTGCTCCTGAAGAATCTTTCGGGGGCTGATTAAACCGAAAGGAGGTGGTAACAGATGAGAAGTTATGAAGTAATGCTTGCCATAAATCCCCAGTTAGAAGACAAAGAACTAGATTCCTTATTAGATAAATTAAAAAAGCTTATTACCAACGCAAAAGGAGAAATAACTAAGACAAATAAATGGGGTAAAAGAATGTTAGCTTATGAAATTAAGGATTTCACAGAGGCAATTTATGTCGTTTTAAATTTCAATGTGGATGAAAAAATTATTTCTGAATTCGAAAGAGTTATGAAGTTAGAAGAGAGAGTTATCAGATATTTATTGACCTTACAAGATAAAGAAAAAATTCAAAATAAAGATAGCTGATTAATTATTTAAAGAAATACTAAAAAGAGAAAATAGATTAAGAAGGAGGAAAAATATAAATTAATGGCACGATACGGTTTTTTTAGAAGACCACAAAGGAAAGTTTGTCTTTTTTGCAAAGAAAAAATAGTAGCCGATTATAAAGATGTAGATTTATTAAGAAAATTTATTACTGAACAAGGTAAAATGCTGCCTCGTAGAGCAACCGGAACCTGCGCAAGACACCAACGTACACTGGCTATAGCTATAAAAAGAGCAAGAGAAATAGGACTTCTCCCTTATGTGGCGAAATAAGTAAATAATAAATTCGTATCTCGTATCTCGTGAATCGTATCTAGTAGGTAAGATAGAAGGCAGGAGCCGGAATCCAGTATCCAGAATATTAAATGGCGTGTAGTGTTTAAGTTCTAAACGATATACGATATACTATATACGAAAAAAGTGTTAAACTTTCTTTAATACAAAAGAAGAGGCTTGTTTATTGACTGAACAAATTCCAACTAAATCGATAGTTGAGGGTGCATTTTTAGCAGCAATTACTGCTGTTTTATTTATTATCAGTA
>CAZWFH010000460.1:0-1530 GCA_964632105.1 uncultured Atribacterota bacterium | reverse complement strand
TATAATACTTCAGAATCTACCCTGTGGCAAGCCACAGGGAATTCTCAAGTTAAATTTATTTCAACATAGTATATGCGAATCATGTTCGCATATCTCTCCATCTTTAATCATTTCCCTTTTATCTATAGGTTATTCAACGGATTTTTAATCTTACTTATATTCTTGTGTTACTCACATGAGTATATATTGTATCTGTTTTAAGAACCAAACTTCCCCTTTGATTCAAATAATTACCAACTTAAATAATGCTTTGTTTCTTCTGACGTTTTTTCCCAATTCTTTCCATCTTGTTTAAAAATATCTTTTAAATTTTCGTAATTAAATTTAATTCCTATATTTTTACTTAATTCGATTAATTCAGTTCTAATTCTTTTAGCTTGGACAGTTGTTTTAATGGGATTTAAATAAACTTTTTTAATTATATCCAGGTATTTTGATTCTGGCACAAAATTATTCTCCAAATGATAAAAAAGCCATTTTGGTAAATATGGTTGAAACTTTTTATTCTTAGCATAAATCCACAGTATAATATATTCGGTAGCTTTAATTAAAGAATCAGCAAGATTAATTAGACTTCCTCTCTTCTCCCACATTTCAAAACTATATTTAAGGTGATCTTCTACTTCATCACTATACTTTTTTAAGAGTCCCTTCTGTTCCCAATCTGGAAAGACTAATTTTTCTTGGAGTAGATTTTCTATTTTATGTTCAGTATCAAATAAAATTTGAGAATTTTTTCTATCCCACCTCATAACCTGAGACCAATATTTAGAGGGTGATTTATGTTTTAATGCTATTTGATACGATTCAACCGGTGTATCCAACGCAATATTTTTATATATTAAAGAACCTACTGCAATATATTTTTCAATTTCTTTAACCCTTTTAGCATCAACATAAACTATTAAATCAAGGTCAGAATAATCATCGCAATAACCACGTCCTATTCCTCCGGTAGCTAATATTCCTACTACGCCTTCTATCTTAGAAATCTTTTTAGAAATTATTTTTGCCGCAGATAAAAATTCATTATATCTATTTTTCCCCTTATATTTAACTTTTTTCATGATACTTTGCCTTTTAAAAATAAAACCTCTATGAAAATTTTTCTTTCTCCATAGTAGTTTCGCCTTTTCATTATCCTGATATTAATTCCTAAAATTATGGAAAGAGAAAATTCCTTATTAGGTACATTTTAGTTTACCATTTCCAAAAGTTATGTCAAATGTTGAGACTCCGTTATTCTTTCAAAAAAAACTTACTGATTTATTCATTTTTAACACCCGTCCCCTGTTCTTTATTTTAATACTAATTAATTTTTCTATATTTAAATTGAAAACGATTATGATATCTCTTATACCGGATTAGTTCACATCTCCGGAGTAGAATGCAATATACCTGTTGAAGAATATAGAGATAATCATCGTGTTTTAGTAACCGAACAAGATAGGCTTCAAACCAGGGAACAGATAGAATTACTCCTCAAACTTGGCTATGCGGGAAATATTTCTTTTGAACCTTTTTCTCAAA
>CAZWFH010000459.1:0-1531 GCA_964632105.1 uncultured Atribacterota bacterium | reverse complement strand
GGATTTATCGCTTTCTGTAGATTGCTCGGCAGCTTCTTCTCTTTTCTCTTCTGCTTTTTCTCTTACAGAACTTATCCCTATTATTACCGCAAATATTCCACCAATCAGTAAAATAAAAGGCACCAAGGCTGCTAAAGCTTTTAGAAATAATAACCACCATTCAATTAATCCTAATACCCCTAAAATTATAGCTGCTATTCCTCCCAAAATAATCCACATATTAATTTACACCTCCTTAATAAATAAATTTGAAAATTTATTCCTACTTATAGCACCTTAATAAATTATAATATAAAAACCAATGAATTGAAAAATATTTTTAATCTTCTATCTTTTTAAGCAAAAGATTAATAATAGTTTTGCCAAACTCTTCTGCAGCTTGGGGGCCTTCAGCTGTAATAATATTGCCATCTACTTCTACTGCTTTACCCGTATAAATTGCTCCTTTTCTTTTTATCGCTTTTACTTCAGAACGAAAAACAGTAGCCTTTTTTTCGTCTAATATCCCTGCATTAGCTAAAGTAACCGGGGCAATACATATTGCACAAATAAGCTTATTTAAAGAAACGGCCTCTTTGACAATCTTGTGAGCAATAGGATTATTCCAATATTCGGATGCACCTGTTCCTCCGACAAAAATAATCGCTTCAAAATCTTCTGCTTTAATATTATTAATCAAAATATCGGGTTTAACCGTTGCCCCTAACATTCCCCGAGATGTCTTTAAAGAAGAAGAGGCCAAAACTACCTCCATACCTTCTTTAATAAACAATTCCCTTGGTTTAAAGAGTTCCTCATCTCTAAAATTCTGGCTGGCAATTATCATTAATACCTTTTTTCCTTGAAGTTTAGACATGGTATCACTGCTACCTCCTTCTAAATTATAAAGAATTAACAAAAGAAACGATAATAAAAAAACAAAAATAATCATTTTGTTTTTATTACTGAATGAAAAATTAATCATTTCTATCAAATCCTTTCTTTATCTCCTACAATCTATTAATTTTCCTCTTTAATTTTATAATTCAACATTAATATGGTAAAATCCTTTATTTTTTACTATATTTATCAGAAATTTTATCATCCCCTGATACCGAAAGAATTGAATTCTCCTCTGTATTTTTCCCATTCTATGCCTACTTTTTCTACAATTGCACTTCCCGGTCCCTGATAACACCAGCTTATTAGCTTTTTTACTTTTTCTTCCTCCCCTTCCACAATTATCTCTACTTTGCCATCCCAACAATTTCTAACCCACCCCATTATTTCACAACTTTGGGCGATATCCTGGGTATAATAACGAAAAGCTACTCCCTGGACTCTACCTGAAATTAAAAGATGCGCCCTTACCATTTTTGTATTTTTTTTCTTATTTTTTATCTCTTCTTCTTTCATATATTTCCTCGTAGGTTCGATAAATCAAACTTTGTCTGGTGACTTTCCTTTAACAAAGTTTATATACTATTCTGTCTTCTGACTCCTGACCTTGAATTCTTAGCTCTTTTTTTTCTCTTTCTTCTTCACTATATAC
>CAZWFH010000458.1:0-1545 GCA_964632105.1 uncultured Atribacterota bacterium | reverse complement strand
GCGATGCAGTTTAATTTCACATCACTTTTGTCTGCCCGGGAGGGTATTATTACTGTAGCCTTTGTCCCCACTAATGTATGTCCTGTCTGATAATTGGCGTAATAAGTAAGTGCTTTGCCAAAGATATTTCCGGCGGCAATATCAGGGACAATTAGAATATCGGCTTTACCTGCCACCGGTGAAACAATTCCTTTTTTCTCAGCAGCAAATTCTGAAATAGCATTATCTAATGCCAGCGGCCCATCGATTATGCAGCCGGTAATCTGCTTTCTTTCATTCATTTTGGAAATCATCCCTGCATTGATGGTTTCTTCCATATCAGGGTTTATGGTTTCCACCGCAGCTAAGAGAGCAACTTTAGGAGTTTCTATCCCTAGTTTGAGGGCAACTTCAACGGCATTATTTATAATTGCAACTAAAGTCTTCACATCCGGTTTGAGGTTTATTCCTCCATCACTCATTAATACCAATTTGGGATTCTCTTCTCTTTTATCTTCAAAGATAAAAACATCACTGACGATTTTATCAGTCCTTAACCCCCACTCTTTATTTAACACTGCTTTTAAAAGAGTAGCAGTTTTAATCTTCCCTTTAAGGAGTGTCCCTCCTTCTTTTACTTTTTCTACTGCCTTTCGAGCTTTATCTTCGTCACCTTTTGCTCCGATAATCTCTTTTATGAAATCGCTTTTCCCTAATATAGAAATAGACTTTTTTATCTCTACCTCATCTCCCACCAGAATTCCTTCTCCAAATCCATAGTCGTAACAATCTTTTAGGGCTTTCAAGGTCTCAATATCTTCTCCGCCGGCAACGATGATTTTTTCTCTTCCTTTAATTTTTAAATTGGCAAATAATTCTTTAAAACTTTTTATCATCTTCGAACCTCCTGATATAATTCCTTTATATTGATTACACAGATTATAGAACAGATTACACTGATTAAATTTATGATTACACAAATTGAAAATTAGTTTTAGGAATATATTTTTGCTTTCTCTACCCCATTTATCACTCTTGTGACTGCTTCGGCCAACGCCTTCATCTCTTCTTCTCCCGGATAAACTACAACTGGAGCTATCCAACCTGTACGATCTTTTATCTTATTTACTAAAATTTCATTATGAGCTATACCTCCGGTAAGAATAATTGCTTCAACTTTCCCTTTTAATACTGTGGCCACTGCCCCTATTTCTTTGGCAATCTGGTAACACATTGCTTCAAAGATTAATTCGGCGTATTTATCTCCTTGCTCTATTTTCCCCACTACTTCTCTCACATCATTGGTCTCCAAATAAGAGACAAGTCCACCCTGATGAGTAATAAGCTTGATTAATTCTTTTTCTGAATATTTGCCGGAATAGCACAGATGAATTAGAGCCTTATTAGGGAGAGCACCAGTTCGCTCAGGAGAAAAAGGTCCGCCATCATTAGCATTATTTACATCAATAATTTTCCCCTTCTCAATCGGGGCAATAGATATCCCGCCACCCAGATGGGCTACAATAAGATTTAGTTCTTCAAGTTTTTTCCCTTGCTCTTTAGCGT
>CAZWFH010000457.1:0-1546 GCA_964632105.1 uncultured Atribacterota bacterium | reverse complement strand
GGGAAAAATAACCTGCAAAATGATTTTTTAACCTTTAAATTGGCTTCCGGCAATGATACCTGGCTTCATGTAAAAAACATTCAGGGGTCTCATATTATCATTAAAAATAAAGGGAGTAAACAATCTCTTCCGCTTGACACCTTAATTCAAGCTGCAAATTTAGCCGCTTATTTTAGTAAAGCTAAAAAATATAATAAAGTATTGGTCGATTATACTTTTAAAAAATACGTAAAAAAACCTAAAAACGCTAAGCCGGGAATGGTTATTTATTCTCAAGAAAAGAGTCTTTGGATAAAAATAAATCCGGAAGAGATCAGGAGTATGGAGAAGGTCTCTCAAAAATAAAAAAATAACCCTGATATTTTTCTATTTTTCACCTCTTTCTAAATAATCAATTATTTCCTGTATATCTTTGGGTAGAGGGGCACAAAATTCCATATATTTTTTGGTTAAGGGGTGCACAAAACCTAAAATATGAGAATGCAAGGACTGCCTGCTGATATTTAATTCTTGCTTTTTATGGCCGTATAGCTGATCACCAACGATAGGATAGCCGATAAAAGCCAGATGTACTCTTATCTGATGAGTCCTGCCCGTGCGAAGAGTTGCTTCGACCAGAGTATAGCCGGAAAATCTTTTTAACACCTTAAACTGAGTTACTGCTTCCCTACTCTTCCCTTCTACTGTCACTGCCATTTTTTTTCTATTCTTTAGACTCCTGCCGATAGGTGCGTCGATAAGTCCGGAATCATCTCTCATGCGTCCGTGGACCAGGGTGAGATATTTTTTAGTTACCTGGTGTTCTTTTATCTGCTTTGATAAATCAAGATGAGCAAAATCATTTTTTGCTGCTACCATCAGGCCGGAGGTATTTTTGTCCAGGCGGTGCACAATACCCGGCCTGATCACACCACCGCCTATCCCCGATAAGGAATCCCGGCAATGATAAAGCAGGGCATTCACCAGAGTGCCGGAGCGTATCTTTCCTACAGGGTGAACAATCATATTGGCTGGTTTATTAATCACCATCAAGTATTCATCTTCATAAATTATATCTAAGGGGATTGCCTCAGCTTTAATCTCTAATTCTTTGTTTTCCGGTATAGCTAAATCTATCACATCCCCATTTTTCAAGATATAGCTTGGTTTAACCGAGTTGTTGTTTACTCTGATTTTACCCTGGGTGATTAAATTTCTAATCTGGGATCTGGAGGGGTGTATTTCTTTCTGGGTTAAATAGAGGTCAATTCTGATTTTATCTTCGCCTGTGAATATTAAACTTTTTTCTTTTTCTATCATAAATAAATCCTAATTGAATTAGTTAACTGGTTACTTGGTTAGCTAGTTAGGATCAAAAACGAGACGCTTGTCTTACTAACGACTATTCACTATTCACTAACGACTAATTATGCTTTTTTGCTTTTCTTCTTCAAAATATTCATAAACACCAGGGAAACCAAGATAACACCTATTAAAATAGTCTGAGTAATAGTTAATAAATTAAATACTTTGTAATTATTTTCGTAAAATCTAAAAAATTCTATAG
>CAZWFH010000456.1:0-1548 GCA_964632105.1 uncultured Atribacterota bacterium | reverse complement strand
ATCCTGAGTTATTTCCTTTATATCTTCTATTGGAAAAGTCTTGGGATCCGGCATTCCTCCCGCCAAAGATATCACTTTCGGATTTTGAACTAATTTCAAAATCTCCCGAATAGCTGAAGCTTCCATTCTGGAAGCTAAGACAGAGTAAAATTCTTCAGTATTTATAGACAATTTTCTCACTCCTTTTTATTTTTTATTTTAATTATAAAATATTTTACTTATATTCCAGAGCTTTCTCTTCCCCTTTTAACACTCTAACTGCTCCTAAGGCCAGAGCTTTCATCTCATCAGTTCCCGGATATACAGTAATAGGAGCGATAAAATTAACCCTATCTTTTATCCAATCTACAAAACTATTACCCAATGCTCCCTTATTTCTTGCTCCGTTTCCGGTGATAACTATAGCATCTACTTTTCCCTTTAATACCGCTGCCATCGCCGCTATCTCTTTGGCTACTTGATAGGCCATGGCTTGATATAATAGTTCAGCTTTTTTATCTCCCTTAGCAATTCTTTCTTCCACTTCTAATAAATTGTTTGTTCCCAGATAGTCTACTAATCCACCCTTCCCAATAAGTTTCTTTAACATTTCCCGGAGAGTATATTTTTGTGAATAACACAGTTTTACTAATTCTGCACAGGGCAGCCCACCAGTTCTTTCAGAAGTAAACGGCCCTTCTGCGCTAGCATTGTTCACATCTATCATTCTCCCCTTACTATGAGCGCTTACTGAAATTCCTCCTCCTAAATGAACGACTATCAAATCGAGTTCTTTGTAGGATTTGCCTAACTCTTGAGCCATTCTTCTTGCTGCTGCTTTTAAGTTAAGGACATGACATAAACTTTCTCTTTCAATATCAGACATCCCTGAAATTCGAGCAATAGGTTCTAGTTCATCGACTGCTACTGAGTCAACAATAAATGAAGGGGCTCCCATTTTTTGAGCCAGATCATAGGCAATTACTGCTCCCAAATTTGAGACATGTTCTATCCTTGGTCTTTCTTTTAAATCTTCCAGCATTAATTTATTTATTCTATATGCTCCGCTTTTAACGGATTTTAGCACTCCTCCCCTGCCTACTATGGCATCTAAAGAATTAATTTCGATATTTTTTTTCTTTAAAAAATTGATAATTACTTTTTCTCTAAGCTCGTGCTGGTCAAATATTTTTTTATACTTCGACAATTCTTCCGAACTATGCCTTATTGTCTCTTTATCCAATAATTTATCATCTTCAAAGAGGGCGATAACAGTAGAGGTTGAGCCGGGGTTTATTACTAATATTCTCAAATTTTTTTTCATATACATCTCCAATTATATTACTAAGCAATTTTTGTGCCAATTTATTAAGTAATTCTAATAAGATAAAAAATAGCTTCTACTGGTTAATAAAAGCTATTTTTTCGAAATATACCAAAATATATATTTTTAAATATTACTTCATATAACTGCATTTTATTGCACATTGTGCAATATTTTGTCAATAATTACAGGAGAAGCAACCCCAAACGGGGATTGCCGCGCTCTGATAAATCAGAGCTCGCAAT
>CAZWFH010000455.1:0-1548 GCA_964632105.1 uncultured Atribacterota bacterium | reverse complement strand
AACCATTTACATTTGTTACTTAAGGAACAAGAAGATGGTATTTCCAGGATAATGAGTAGGATTAATACTGCTTATGCTTATTACTTCAACAAGAAATATAATAGAGTTGGGCATGTTTTTCAGAATAGGTTTAAAAGTGAACCGGTGGAAAATGATCGTTATCTAATATCATTAATACGATATATCCATAATAACCCGGTTAAGGCTAAAATGGCAAATCAACCTTATCAATATAAATGGAGCAGTTATTCACTTTATTTAAAAGAGCAAAAATGTATAGTAGATAAAGAGGAGATTTTAAATCTTTTTTCTCCTAATAAATCAAAAGCAATTCACTTATTTAATGAATTTTGCTGCCAGTAAAACAATGATACCTTTATGGATTATCAAGAAATCTTTAGAGAAGCCAAGGAAATTACTAGCGTTGAAAAAGCTAAAGAGTACGTGTCAAGATATTTAAAAGAAAAAGGTCTACAAATAGAATCTTTAAAAGATAAAATAAACAAGGAATATAGAGAAGAGTTAATAATAGAATTAACAGAAAAGACAAACCTTTCATACAGAGAAATAGCAAACATTTTAGGATTTAGTCGAAAAGTTATAGAAAAGAGGGTTAACAAAAAGTGACAAAAGACCGTCCCCTGGTATGGTAAAGGAGAAAATAAATGCGTTTTTTAGATCTGGTGAAAACCAGGCAAAGTGTAAGAAAATATCTGAACAAACCCGTTGAGAGGGAGAAGATTGAGCGGTGTCTGGAGGCAGCACGGCTTGCTCCTTCGGCTAACAATTCTCAACCCTGGAGTTTCATTGTGATAGATGACCCAAAACTAAAAGAAGCGGTGGCCAGAAAAACTTTTGATAGAGTTATATCTTTCAATCGATTTTCCTTACAAGCACCTGTTCTGATTCTACTACTTTCAGAAAGACCAAGTTTTTTTAGCAGAATTGGAAGCGCAGTTAAGGATAAGCAATTCAGTTTAATCGATATTGGAATTGCCGCTGAGCACCTTTGTCTTCAGGCAGCAGAAGAAGGATTAGGAACTTGTATGATGGGGTGGTTTAAGGAAAAAGGGGTAAAAAAGTTACTTAATATTCCTTCCATTAAAAGGGTCGAGCTTATTATAACAATAGGCTATCCGGAATCTAACCAAATACGCCCTAAAAAGCGAAAGCCAATAGATCAAGTCAGAAGTTACAATAGTTATGAATTGTAAAAATAAAAAAGATTAACACCGTAAGGATTTTGGATAAATTAAAGATTTTTAGGCAAGTGTCTTAACAGAAGGGTAAAATAAAAAGGTGACAAAGGACCGTCCCCTGTCACCAAAAAGAGGGTAATATGCATCCGCTTTTGGCTCCTTTAAAGAGAATATGTCAGGATAATTTAACCGACAAGAAAAATTTAATTATGCCTTCTTATTTGGATGGCAACGCCCTTAAAAAAAGCTTATCCAGAGAGGGTTTTTTTGCGTTGAACCTGAATATCACTACCATTTTCGACCTGGCCAGGGATTACTGTGATGATTATATCTCTAAAAATAAATTAAA
>CAZWFH010000454.1:0-1549 GCA_964632105.1 uncultured Atribacterota bacterium | reverse complement strand
TAAGATTTAGTTCTTCAAGTTTTTTCCCTTGCTCTTTAGCGTAACGGAAAGCATTAGCTCGGATATTTAAAGTATGAAGCAGAGATTCCCTTTCTATCCCTTTTAGCCCGGAAATCCGAGCAATATCGGTAAATTCATCAACCGATACCGGATCAGCGATATAGGCAGGGACATCTATTTCTTCAGCTATTTCACGGGAAATAATCCCCCCTAAATTAGAGGCGTGTTCTCTGGAAGAATGTTTTAAATCTTCTATAAGTTCATCGTTTACAGTATAGGTTCCAGCAGCCAAAGGTTTCAATATTCCCCCTCGTCCTATAACTGCTTTTAATGAATTAGTATCTATATTTTCCTTTTTTAAGGTATCTAAAATTATCTTTTTCCTGATTGGTCCCTGTTCTAATAGAGATTTAAATTGGGAAAGTTCTTCTGTAGAATGGGTAATAGACTTACTAAAAATTTCTTTTCCTTTCTGATTGAATAGGGCAATCTTGGTAGAAGTTGAGCCGGGATTGATCACCAAAATATTTTCTTTCATATTTTTTCCTCCATCTTAATTAGTCGTTAGTATTTAGTATATAGTAATAAGGGAATAATAGAAGTCAGGAGTCAGAATGCAGTATTCAGAATTATTTTAAGTTATGAAAGTACATTTTAGTTGTATATTCTTCTGGCTTCTGAATTCTTAAATAATAATTATGATTTTTATCTTTTAGTTTTAACTTTTTAGTTACATACCGAAAACTGTCAACTGAAACCCATATTTAATACTAACGACTATTCGCTATTCACTAACGACTAGATATTTTTTCTATTCCCTTCTTTATTCTCTTTATTCCTTCTTTAATATCCTCCAAGGAAGTAGCAAAGGATAGACGGATATAACCTTCCCCCTGCTTTCCAAAAGCAGTTCCGGGGATGGTTACTACTTTACATTCTTCTAAGAGATACATGGACAGTTCTTCAACGGACATTCCAGTCTCTTTTGTATTTACAAAAGCATAAAAAGTTCCTTCGGGCGCATAACAGCTCAATCCCTGAATTTCATTTAGCCCTTTGGCTAATACATTTCTTCTTTCATTATAAGCTATAAACATTTCCTTAACACAATCCTGCGGACCCTGTATTGCCGCCAGACCAGCTCTTTGGGCAATAGAATTGGCACATACGGAAGTATTTTGTAATAATTTTGCTATCTCTTTCACTAAATTAAGTGGGGCAGCAAGATAAGCCAATCTCCATCCGGTCATAGCATAACTTTTGGAAAAGCCAAATATACTAATGATTCTTTCTTTCATCCCGGGCAAAGAAGCAATACTAATATGTTCTCTATCATCATAGACTATATCTTCATAAAGCTCGTCACTGATTATGAATAAATCTTTTTCTTTCGCTATCTCGGCAATTGCTAACAATTCATCTTTGTTAAAAGCAGCTCCGGTAGGATTACTGGGAGAATTTAGGAGTATAACCTTGGTCTTGGAAGTGACACAATTTTTCAACTCTTCCAAATTAGGATGAAAATTGTTTTCTCCCCTCAGAGGAAAGT
>CAZWFH010000453.1:0-1558 GCA_964632105.1 uncultured Atribacterota bacterium | reverse complement strand
CAATCCAGGGTGTTATCCCACCAGTATAATTTTAGGGATTGCTCCTCTGTTAAAGGTTAAACTGGTAGATTCGCAAGGTATCATTATTGATTCTAAATCGGGGGCTACTGGGGCAGGAAGAAAATTGTCTTTAGATCTCCATTTTTCGGAGTATAATGAAAATTTTAAAGCTTATAAGGTTGTCAAGCATAATCACATTCCGGAGGTCGAGCAAGAATTAACTTCTATCTATTTTGGTGGAGATTATAATAAGCAGACACAGCAGGGGGCAGAGATAAAAATTTCTTTTACTCCCCATCTCCTTCCGATTAATAAAGGAATTTTCTCCACCTGTTATTTGAATTTAAATAGCCCCAAAGAAGAAGAGGAGATTTTAAAGATTTATCGGAAATTTTATCAAAATGCTCCTTTTGTGCGAATCTTTAAACCACCCAATTTGCCGGAAATAAAATTTGTAACAGGAACCAATTATTGTGATATCGGATTTACTATAGATGAAAGGGTGGGAAAGATAAAAGTAATTTCCGCTATCGATAATTTGCTTAAAGGGGCAGCGGGGCAGGCGGTACAGAATATGAATATTATGTCTGGTTTCCCTGAAACCTGTGGACTTATTTAAGTTTATTGAAACAAAAGGAGTTGATAATAATGCAAGAAGAAAAATTTTTTAAAATAATTCAAGAAGGAATAACTTATCCCCAGGGAATAAAGGCAGCCGGAGTAAAATGCGGGATAAGATTCAATAAAAAAGATTTAGCTTTAGTTTATTCGGAAAAATTAGCTAATGCCCGGGGAACATTTACTACCAATAAATTTAAAGCCGCTCCCCTGGTGGTTACCGAGAGAAATTTATCTCTTTCAGGTGGGAAATTGCAGGCGGTATTGATAAACAGTGGGATAGCCAATGCCTGTACCGGAGAGAGGGGGATAAAAGATGCCTGGGATACAGTAAATTATATTTCAGAGGGATTAAAGATTAATAAGGAGTATGTGGCGGTTACTTCTACCGGGAAAATTGGTGAATTCTTGCCTATGAAAAAGATAGATGATGGCTTGAAAGAAGCTATTTCTAAGCTGAGTGTTTCAGGAGGTACAGAGGCGGCAGAGGCGATATTAACTACTGATACTAAAAAGAAAGAAATCGCAGTTAATTTTAAATTAAACGGGCAAGAAGTGAGAATCGGAGGTATGGCTAAAGGATCAGGAATGATTCATCCTAATATGGCGACTATGTTGGGATTTATTACCAGCGATATTTCCATTAAAGGAGAGTTACTCCAAGAAGCTCTCCAAGAGGTAGTAGAAAAAACCTTCAATATGATTAGCGTAGATGGCGATACAAGTACTAATGATATGGTGTTGGTTATGGCTAATGGTCTGGCTGATAATAAAATAGTTGATAAAAAAGAAGCTGATTATTATAAGTTCTTAGAAGCACTGCAATATGTGGCCAAATATTTAACCAAGTGCATCGCCAAGGACGGAGAGGGAGCGACCAAGATGATTGAGGTAGAAGTTCAAAACGCAGTATCTTTCGGGGAGGCCAAGAAAGTTGCTA
>CAZWFH010000452.1:0-1566 GCA_964632105.1 uncultured Atribacterota bacterium | reverse complement strand
TAAATCACGACAGGCTACGAGTGGAAGTGCACCTTAGGGAATCGCTTATTTAAGCCGATTTATAGTTGTAAATATTAGGTTACGCTTAGATAAGATTAGAACCAAGTGGTGCAAAGTATATTTATTTTTATACTACACCGGAGGGTTAAAATCCCAGGCGGAGAGGTTCCACTCTAATTGATGGAATTTCTGTTGCCTGGGCTTTTTTATTTGTTATAAAGTAAGTTATTGATTAAATAGATAGAAATTTAGGAAGATTAGGGGGAAAGAATATGGATGATAAAGTAGCGATAATAATGGGAAGCGTATCAGATAAAGACACTATGAAAAAATCAGCTGAAGTATTAGATGAATTAGGTATTTCTTATGAAATGAAGGTACTCTCGGCTCATCGGAGCCCTGATTTACTATTTGAATATATAACCCAAATAGAAGAAAAAGGATTTAAAGTAATAATTGCCGGTGCAGGAGGGGCAGCTCATCTTGCCGGAGTAATTGCCGCTAAAACACTTTTACCGGTTATCGGAGTACCTATAGAAACAAAAGCCCTGGGAGGGCTTGATTCCTTATTGTCTATGGTTCAAATGCCTGGTGGCATTCCAGTGGCTACAGTAGGAATAGGAAATGCCAAAAATGCCGGGTTAATGGCAGCACATATATTAGCTATCGAAAATTCTAAAATTAGAGAAAGACTTAAAGATTATAGAGAAGCAATGGTTCAGAAGATAAAAGATATCAAGATATAGCATAGAGCGTTTAGCGTGTAGCGGATAGGATATTATTTATCCAGTTTACCAGTTAAAATACAGGTTGTGAGTTGCAAATTTTCTATCTCGCATCTTTGCGACTATTAACTGAAAACTGATTGTCTCTATCTAAAAACCATTTTGCATCTTGTATTTAAAACTAACGACTAATTTAATTGGGCAATTGGTAAATCGGAGAATTGGCAAATTAGTTAATTAATAAAAAGGAGCGAGAATAATGGGAAGTGTAAAGGATTTAATTGTCATAGAGAAGTCATTAAAAAACAAAACTGGCAGAGGAAGATTTATTTTTTCAGATCGTTATTCAGTATTTGATTGGGGAGAGATGCCAGACCATATTCCTAACAAGGGTGAATCTTTATGCATCTCAGCTGCTTATTTTTTTGAAAAACTTAAATCTTTGGGAATAAAAAGCCATTATCTGGGATTGGTCGAAGATGGTAATAAATTGGGAAGATTGTCAGATATTAAAGCTCCAGTTAATATTATGGAAGTAAAACTGCTCAGAGTATTGCCTCCTTTACAAAAAGGCAGTCATTATGATTATTCTAATTATGAAAATGAAAATAATAATTTTTTAATTCCCCTGGAGGTTATTTATCGCAAATCTCTTCCAAAAGGCTCCAGTGTATTTAAAAGATTAGAAGAAGGAAGTTTGAAACTGGAAGATTTAGGCTTAAAAGAAATGCCCCATCCCGGGCAGACTTTAGACAACCCCTTTTTGGATGTATCTACCAAACTTGAAGAAAGTGACCGCTATTTAGGTTGGGAAGAAGCCCAAAAAATTGCCCATCTTAGT
>CAZWFH010000451.1:0-1567 GCA_964632105.1 uncultured Atribacterota bacterium | reverse complement strand
TGGGGGGTTATCAAGAGAAACAGTTTAAAGCGTATATGATTGCTCAAATAGCGGAAAAATATTTTGATGTACTTAAAGAAGCAGATATGAGCAATGTACAGTCACTCTCTATGTTCCCTAAAAATACATTTTTCTATCTTAGTGGTGTATTACCTCTTACCTGGGAAGAGATAAAGGAAAATTACATAAGTGAGGATCTTAAAATTGATTTAGAAAAGAATGTTAAACAAGTTCAGGAAAAAAGTGGAGTTGATATCGAAAAAACTATTTATTCCTGGCTGGCAAAAGAATTTAGTTTAGGGCTTTTTGATACTTCCGCAATTTTCCCTAAAGTGGGGTTAATAGCCGGATATTCTTCAGAAGAAAAACTTATTCAGAACCTTTATCCTGTATTAGAAAACTTTGCTCCTATGATGGGTGGAGTATTAGTAGACAATCAATATGAGGGAATAAATTACAAAAGTCTACCTAACCCAATGTTCCCCTTGGGATATGGAATTATAGGGGATAGATTTGTTTTGTCCAGCGGCATAGCAAATATTATAGATGCTCAAAAAGGAGATATGGCTACTTTGGATAAGTTGGAAGCTATAAAATATATGCTTTCTTTCCCCAAGGTTTTTTCTCTATTGTATATAGATATGAATTCTGTTAGCGAAATTGTAGAAAGGTTTATGCAAATGGCAGTACAAGAGATACCGGAAGGAGCAGAAGAAGAAACCGAAGGGGCAAAGAGAAAAGAATCTTTAGATGCTATGTTAGAAGGTTTAAACAGTCTTAAAAATGTTTTATTCTGGGCAGGGATTGAAGAAGATTATTCTTATTCCTGGTTAGAGATTAATTATAAATAGAAAAATAGAAATTGTGTATAAAGCATCCCGAATTTTAAAAAATTGGAATTCTTAAGGTTTGTATGATAACATATAAAAGTTATTTTAAAAAATATATTTGAATTAATTGCTCGGGTATATTATTAATTTATTTATGATTAATTTAAATGAATATCTAAAAAAGTTGAAAAAGGCAAACTCTCCGAAAGGACAGGACGCAAAGTTATGGGTCTAAAATATTTTATATTATGATTGCCAAACTACCAACTTTTTATTTGTTTTAGGAGATGAACCAAATGGGAGATAAGGATAAAGAAAAAGAACAGTTGATGAATAAAACGATAAAATCTGAAGAATTGTACCGTTTAATAGCAGTGAATACCAGTGATGTAATTACTTTACACAAGTTTAATTTAAAAGCAACATTTACTTACATCAGTCCTTCGATTAAAAGTAGTAGATATGAACCAGAAGAATTACTCGGTAAATCACCTTTTGATTTTGTCCATCCTAACGACAAAAAGAAATTATTTTCAATATTAAAAGATTATATTAATGTTAAGTTAAAAAAGTTCTTTACCGGCAAAGAATTACCTACTACTGGAAGAATTGAATTTCGTTTTAAAGATAAAGATGGAAATTGGCGATATGTTCAAAGTACTGTAAATATTGTAGGAAATAAACTGCTTTTTATCACCAGAGATATTACTGACTATAAGAAAGCCGAAGAAATAATA
>CAZWFH010000450.1:0-1568 GCA_964632105.1 uncultured Atribacterota bacterium | reverse complement strand
TTATTTAGTTAATGTTCAGGATGTGAACTTAAGAAAATTATACTGTAAAAGAATTGGGATGTCAAATTTTGCTTGACCAGTCTACCGGTCTGCCAGTCAAAGAAAATACTAAGAATAAATGCAAAATGCAAGATTGTTCAGTCTACCAGTCACCTGGTCAGCCAGTCGGCCAGTTGAGAATAAATACAAATACAGTCTTCCGGTCGGACAATCAAGATAAAAATAAAATTAAAAAACAATCGTTTGATCAAAAATAATTAATATTTATGGTCCTATTATAAAGAGGAATATTTATAATAATTTGGGATAAATTTGGGATATTCATTTTAAATTATAAAAATCGTGCATTTATTTCAAAGCATAAGATATAGCTCTTTCTCTTCCTTGTTTTCTGATTAGCTTTTTCTCAAGTAGATCGTTTAAATCCTTATTTGCTTGCCTGGGAGATATATTATTAATTTCTATATATATTTTTCTTGTAATATTTTTGTGAATTTTAAGATATTCTATTGCTTTCTTTTGCCGTTCGTTTAATTCTAACGACTCAAGATTGATATTCCCCGACTCAGGGATTAATGAAATGTATCCTGTCAAAAAGACCCATCTTAGTTTTGCGTAATTTTTTGCGTAATTTTTTGCGTATTTTGGCAGGATATAATGTATCCCTCGCTTCCCTTCTCCGACTCTAATCAATAAACCTTTTGTAACAAGTTGTGTCAGATCTATTGTAGCCGTCTTCCTTGAAATGTTATTTAAAGAAGTATACTCCTTGTTACTAATAAAGCCTTTCTTAATGACATTATCCATCGCTTTTATCTGCCTTTCATTAAGTCCCAATCTTTCTAAATCTTCTAAGGCTGGAGGTAATCTAAAAGAAACAACAAATGCTCCCGTAATATGTTCAAACACCGGTTCAGGAATCCCCCATTCTCTACATTGCTTTATCATATCTAAAGTCCCACCGCCAACGTCTTCTACATATTTTGCCCAGAAGAGCTGTTTGAATAAGAGAGGATTGCGAAGCACCGTATAGATCTCCTTATATTCCTTAACACAAAGTCCTCGGCTTTATCAATCAAATCAAAAACAGTTCCTTCTATCGTTTGGAAATCAATATATGGTTTAATAGCCTCATTTCCAGAAAATCTTATACATTTTACCTCTGATTGTAAAACCATTGGTTCCTTGAAGAACAGTAAAAGCGCCGTATTTGTTAGTTTTCCATTTTTTAATAGTTTGAGTTTCATTAATGCCTCTTCGATGAAAACATCTTCAGAAAGGTTTAACCCTCTTTGTTTTCTTGCCTCTTTTAAGAACCATTTAACCTTTTCTTCATCAATATCCTCAAGTTTTGCATCCTCACAAACCAATTCATCCCAATAAATTCTCTCACCACTCTCTTTTGCTAACTTTCTTATTTCACTGGAAAAAATCCTTTGATTTGTCTTACCAACTCTCTTATAAGCAGAGCCGCCACTCGCATTGGAAAATGCAGAAACTGTCTGACAGATTTCTTCTTTAAGTCGTAGAGATCCCTTAAACTCTACGCTTTCATTTTCTCCATTATG
>CAZWFH010000449.1:0-1574 GCA_964632105.1 uncultured Atribacterota bacterium | reverse complement strand
TTATGACCACTTCGGTACCTCTCCCTCATCTTTTTATACCTAATAAATAATAACCTTAATAACCATTAGTGTCAAAAATATTTTTCAATTATTTTTCAATTAAGTCTTTTTAACTATAGACCCCATATTGCTCCATAAGACGAAATATCCCCTGTCACATTCAAGTTGAGATGATATTTATAAATAATAAACAATAAAAATTTAATTTGATAATCAAATTGCAAAAAAAATCATGCCACTTACCAATGCATTATTTTTTTATTTCAAACAAATTTAATAATCTCTTTTGGTGATTTTTTTCCTATTTTAGGTATGACTGCATCTTTATCCGGATAGCCAACGACCATTATCAAAAAGGGTCTTTCGTTAGAAGGACGAGATAAAATATTATTCAGGAAGCCCATTTTACTGGGTGTGTAAGTCAAACAAGTAAGTCCAGCATGGTGTAAGGCAGATAGAAGTATGCCTGTAGAAATGCCTACCGATTCATTAACATAATAATGGCTTCTTTTACTTCCATCCGGTAAAAGACCATAACGTTGAGCGAAAATAACTATTAGATAAGGAGCTATTTCTAAAAAAGGTTTATGTTCATTAGTCCCCAGGGGCTTCAAATCTTCTACCCACTTTAAGTTGGTTTTTTGGTTATAAAATTCCCGTTCTGCTTTTTCGGCTTCCTTATGAATCTGTCGCTTAGCCTCCGGAGCTTACAACTACAAAACTCCAAGGCTGCATATTGGCTCCACTAGATGCTGTTCCTGCTGCGCGAATACAATTTTCTATTATAATACGGGGTACTGGGCGGTCTGAAAATTGGCGAACTGTTCGCCTCTTTTTCATTTCTAAATAAAACTCTTCTGAGCGTTTCTCCATCTCCATTAAAGAATACTCATCATAATTTAAAAGAGAATAAAATTCTGTTTTTCCCATAAAAATCACCTTTTTCCCAATACAATTTTTGTTATAAGACTAGTAGATTCCCGGGGTCTTAACAAATTCACATTTCTATGTTTTACATTTTGTGAAGTTGTGAAGCCTGAACCCTAACTCTTCTCTTTGACAATAAAGAGAACCTAAGCTCTTTGAAAAAATACTTAAAGAAAAGATATCCGGATTTTTCTTCCCTGGTGATTTTATTTGAAGCAACCGGGATCTATTCTTTAATCAGACTGGACCCGATTTAAAAGCAATCCGAAACTTCGGTCCATGGGAAAGCAGGATCAGCAAACACGGGAATCAGATGATTCGAAAATGTCTTTATATGCCGACTTTATCTTGTATTAAACATAACCATAAGATCAAAATATTTTATGAGCGATTAGTCTCAAAGCATAAACCCAAAAAGGTAGCTGTAATAGCTGCTATTGCGAAAATTGCTCTTGATTGCCCATGCGATTTACAAGAATAAGACAGTCTATGTTCCAGGGTAACTGATAAATGTAATAAAAATTAAATATCGTTTTAGGGAGAGTTGGGGTTGACTTTCAAGACAGTATCTAACCCCCACATTCCCGTATTTCCGCATTCCTACTTCTATTAAAATATAAATATATATAATTTATTCAAATCTGAAG
>CAZWFH010000448.1:0-1585 GCA_964632105.1 uncultured Atribacterota bacterium | reverse complement strand
GGCTTCGACAAATAGTCAATATTTTAATCAAATACGGATTTGATTATTTTGTAAAGCAATTAGGATTAATTAATCTGATTTCTAAAGGCGAAAAAATTCTTAAACTAAAACCTTCTAAAATAGCCCAATTGCCCCTTCCGATAAGAGTCCGTCTTGCACTCGAAGAATTTGGTCCTACCTTTGTTAAATTAGGTCAGATTTTGAGCACCAGACCTGATTTAATTCCTCAGGATTATATCATAGAATTACAAAAGCTACAGGATGAAGTCCCTCCCTTTACCTATGACCAGGTTGAACAAATAATAAAAAGAGAACTGGGAGCTGATATTTTGAAAATTGTTAAATCATTCGAGCAGAAACCATTCGCTGCTGCCTCTTTAGGTCAGGTTCACCAGGCTATATTAGAAGATGGGAATAAAGCAGTAGTGAAGGTCCAACGCCCGGATATTGAGAAAGTAATTGAAACTGATTTAGATATCCTCTTCGATTTAGCTCGCCTTACCGAAAAACATATTCCCGCCAGTCGCCTATATGACCCGGTGGGAATAGTTGAGGAATTTGCTAAAGCAATTAGACTTGAGCTAGATTATGGAACCGAAGGAAGGAATGCAGAAAGATTCAAGAAAAATTTCGAAGGTGACAAAACAATTTATACCCCTAAAATATATTGGGAATTTAGCAGTAGACGTATCTTGACTATGGAACTCATTGAGGGGATAAAAATAAATAATCTTAAAGAATTAGATAAAGTCGGATATGATCGTAAAAAAATAGCTGAAAATGTAGCCAAGGCTTTCATGAAACAAATATTAATCGATGGGTTTTTCCATGCTGACCCTCATCCTGGGAATATGTTAGTTATGAAAGATGGAATTATTGGATTTATGGATTTTGGGATGATGGGACGACTGGATGAAGAGATGAGGGAAAAAAGGATAGATTTATTTGTAGCCGTATTAGAACGTAATCCTAATAAAATTATAAATGAAATGTTAAACTTAGGGATTACTTCCCAAGAAGAAATCGATACCCGTTCTTTAAAGATAGATATTAAAGAAATGTTAGAGCAATATTATGATAAACCATTAAAAGAAATTAAATTAGGTGAATTAATTAGTCAATTAGTGGAAATTTCTATAAAATATCATATAAAAATGCCTGCTGAATTTGCCTTACTCGGCAAATCACTAATTACCGTTGAAGGTATCGGATTAGAACTTGACCCGGACTTCAATCTTGCTGAAATAGCCAAACCATATGCAAAAGATGTTATTCTGGAGAGAAAAAGCCCTCAACGTCTTATGATGAAATTATTAAACGATCTTTCTGAACTTTATAACTTAATGATTTTAATTCCCAGACAACTAAGTAAGATCTTAAAAAAGATGGAAAAAGGTATCTTTAAATTAGAATTTCAGCATCGGGGATTGGAAAATTTAATTAATGCCTTAGATAAGGCTGCTAATAGAATGGCCTACAGTCTTATCTTGGCTTCTATTATTGTCGGCTCATCCCTAATTATGCAAACTAATAAAGGACCACTCTTTATGGGCTTTCCGGTTATTGGAGTTCTTGGTTTTTTAAT
>CAZWFH010000447.1:0-1585 GCA_964632105.1 uncultured Atribacterota bacterium | reverse complement strand
ATACGGCAACTATTAAAGATCTTGATCTTGGATTGATACGAGGTTATTTACAGCAGGTAAAAAGTGATCTTTTCGGTGAGTCCGCGAAGATGGATTTTGTACAGTTGTGTCGAAATATGAATATTATTGATGGACCTGAGGAATATGTACGACCCAAAAATGTTGGTTTGATGTTTTTTAATGCTGAACCGTATAAGTTTTTCCCGCAAACACAAATTGATGTGGTGCATTTCCCTGATGGACCCGGGGCTGATTCCTTTTCTGAGAAATCTTTTAAAGGGCCGCTTGACCGAATGCTTACTGATGCGCTTAATTATATTAAATCTCAATTTATTGAAGAAAAAGTTCAGAAATTTCCTGATAGGGCAGAAGCGGAACGCAGATATAATTATCCGTATGTAGCAATAGAAGAGATTCTGACCAATGCTGTTTATCATCGTTCGTATGAGATACGTGAGCCTATTGAAGTAAGGATATTACCGGATAGAATTACGATTGGCAGTTTCCCGGGACCGGACAGATCAATTACTGATAAAGATATGCAAGAATGCCGGTTTATCTCAAGGAGATACCGTAACCGAAGGATAGGAGAATTTTTAAAAGAACTCGATATGACAGAAGGGCGAGGGACAGGAATACCAAAGATTTTACAGGCAATCGAAAAGAACGATTCTCCGAAACCGATTTTTCATACGGATGAAGACCGCAGTTATTTTATGGTAGAATTACTGCTTCACTCAGCATTTATCAAAGATAAAGAGCCAGAGCTACGGCCAGAGCTACGGCCAGAGCTACGGCCAGAGCTATCTTTGCAAAATAAAATACTGCGTATTTTAAAATATGGAGATTTTAGCAAATCTGCTATTGCTGAACGAATAGGTCATAAAGTTGTTTCAGGTGAGTTAAATAAACAAGTGAGGAATTTAATGAAGGCTGGGTTTATTGAATATACTGTTCCGAAAAAGCCAAACAGTCCTAAGCAAAAATACCGCTTAACATCTAAGGGTCAAAATGTTGAGATATAATAGTAATAAAGAATAAATAGAGGTACATGTTAATGCTCAATAATTCAGTAGCTTTTCCAGAAAACCTATAGGGTCTGAGGAGTTCTTTATTCAGATGGTTGAACTTTAGATGTTAATATATAGATAGACGTCCTAAAGGAAAATCTCGTAAAAGGGGAATAATTAAACCATAGAAAAATAGGGTGTGTTGTTATTTTAATATATTTACCCCCTCCTTAAAAGCATTTATTTGCAAGGCTTTCAGGCCACCTTCAGGAATGCCCTAAAAACGCACGTAGAGTGCCTTTAAATGCGTCTCAATTTTCGAAAAATTGGCAATTACGATGTTTTTTTTAGCCTTTTTTGACCTTACCAAAACTCTGTAACCCTTACAGGAAGCTACTTTCAGATTTTGAGGGGGGTGAAAATAAGCCAAAAAACACCTATTTTCCGAGGGTAAAACCATAGGTTAAGGCGAAATTTGCTCATATAATCAAAATACGAAGCCCGCTCTTGAAACCCTTATTATATAAGGCTTTCAAGAAGCTATTTTTCCACAGATTTTACACTATTTCCCCTCT
>CAZWFH010000446.1:0-1597 GCA_964632105.1 uncultured Atribacterota bacterium | reverse complement strand
TCACCAAACACTTGATAGAATTTACCTATTCCGCCAAGTGCATCAAAGGGGGTAAAGTTAAAATTACCTTTAGTTATTTTCATAGAAGTCATAATATGGTCTTTTATCATTCTGAGCCATTCCATTTGTTCTTCTGTAAATTGTATATGTCCTGCATTTTTTCTGAATACCCATCCCTTAAAATTCCGGTTAATAATTTCGGAAAACGGGGCTAACTCTTTATCTATCTTAAGTTCATACCTAATAAGAGAAACGATATCAGTCAGCATTCTTTTTGTGCTTATTCCTTTTACTTTATTATCGCCAAGCTGATAATAAGCTCCCCACAATTTTTCTATAGTTAAGGAGTAGGGGGGAGAATTTAAGGCTTCATAGAGTTCTTTTATCATCTTGAAAGTAATTTCTTTTATTCTTTGAGGTTGACTATAAAATATTTTAAGAGCCGTTATCTCATCTTTATTCTTTTTGATAAACTCTTGAAAATTTTCTATGGTATTTTGCGCCTGGTTTTGTGTTTGTTTGTCCCAGTCGGCATTTATAACGGTATCAATATTTACTGTATCTATTATTTGTTCATGTTTTTTTCTAACATCTTCGATATAGTTTCTAATGTCTGGTTTATTAAAAATTTCGCAGGCTTTATCTAAAAATTCTTTCTTAGTACCTTCAATCTGCTCTTTTGTTAATTTTTCTATTCTTTCTCCTTCAAATTTTTCTTTTAACTTCTGATTGATAAAATCCGGATCATTTGCATTAAGCAAAGCTTTCACTACTTCTTTTATGGATGCGCCTGAAGAAATCTCTTCAAATTTTTCTTTTTCTTTTTCAGATAAAGCTTTATCTATTCTGGTTAATCTATTTGCGGTTGACATTAAAATATCTTCTTCCCTGCTACCCATTGCGATATTCATCATCAGGTCTTTTAAAGGAATTGAGGGTTTCCGTTCAAGTGGCCGGCTATCCGTTTTTAATGATTTACATACTCCAACTGCATCTACTATCACATAATGAGTTTTATTTTCGGAAGCGGAAGGTGTCACTTTTCTCAAGTCATCTTTTGGAAGTGTCCTGGTGCCCCTTCCTTTCATCTGTTCAAAATAATTCTTTGATTTTACGTCACGCATAAATATTATACATTCTATCGGTTTTACATCCGTACCGGTAGCTATCATATCGACAGTAACAGATATTCTTGGGTAATAGTCATTGCGGAATGAAGTGAGGATAGATTTCGGATCTTCAAGGGATTTATAGGTAATCTTTTTGCAAAATTCGTTACTTTCGGCAAATTCTTCCCTTACAATTTGAATAATATCGTCTGCATGACTATCGGATTTGGCAAAAATCAAGGTCTTTGGAACTTCTTTCCTGTTGGGGAATATTTCTGTTAAAAGCTTGTTTTTAAAAGTCTTGATGATATTTCTTATTTGGCTGGGATTAACTACACTTCTATCCAAATCATTTCCAAAATATTGAAACTCTTCGTCTAATTGCTCCCAGCGTTCTTCTCTGGTCAGTTTGTTTCGAATATCAATAAACTCTTTTTGGACTGCTCCCGCTAATATAGACACATAAAAATGTGCTTTTTCTTTGATTC
>CAZWFH010000445.1:0-1603 GCA_964632105.1 uncultured Atribacterota bacterium | reverse complement strand
TTTTTATATGAGGCATCGATACTTTTTCGTTTAGATTTTTGATGAGGCAATTCGATCCCTTGAACTATTTATTTATAAAAGATATAATAATCACATTATGGTAAGAAGAAATAGGACAGAGATAGAAGATAAAAATGCTATTTACCATATAATTGGTAATGGTGTGGAAGCAACTGATATATTTGCTGATGATGTAGATAGAAATAAATTTCTACAACTTCTACAAAAAATGGTCAACTTTCACAAAGTTCACCTATTTTCCTATGTACTAATGGATACTCACTTTCACCTTCTTTTAAAGACAGAAGAAGCAAATCTCTCTCAAGCCATGCAGTTTTTAAATTCCTCTTATGCCCACTGGTTCAACATAAGGCACATTAGAAAGGGTCACCTCTTTCAGGACCGATACAAAAGCCATCTTGTCCTAAATTCTCTTTATTTATATAGTGTAGCTTCTTATATTAGCCTAAATCCAGTAGAGGCCGGATTAGTGGATTCTCCTGAAGAATACCCCTGGAGTAGTTTTCAATATTTTCTCTCTACTCAAAATCAAAACAAAAACGTTCCCTTTTGGCTGAACATTCGGGAATTTTTAAAACTTTGTCAAACCAATCCAGAAAATTTTGTAAATTTCGTAAAAGAAAATATTCAAAAATATGACCCTGAAAAAATCTTCCAAAATACCACTAAAATAACCTCAAATCAAATACAAAATAAATCACCCAAAAATATAGAAAATATATTAAGGAAAACAAAAGAACAAATTGGAGACATAGAAAGAAATAAACGATTAAAACATTTACTTGTATATTTATTAATAAAAAAGGGTTGCAGAGTAAAAGATGTAGCAAATTCTCTACACACGACCAGACAAGGTGCGCTAAAAATTTATAAAAAAATGCAAAAGAATTTAATTACTGATCGTATTTACCAACTCTGGCTAAATCATATTAAAATAAATCTATTTTCATAAAAAGGGAACCAAAGGTGCCAGGCACCTTTGGTTAACTTTTTGGGAAGAAGTATGAGAATATGCAAAATAAAATAATTTTTTTTATTTATATCATTGTTACAATATTTTTAGTAATATACTCGCCATTAGTTATGAGTGTAGAGGCTGTTCGCTATAACCCCGGCTTAAATTGGCAGGTCTTGGAGAGTCCTCACTTTTCAGTCTATTTTTCTATGGCGCAAAATAATGAACAAAACAATGAGGATTTCAGTTATAATAATGAACAATTAGCTCAAGTGGTGGCTGATATTGCTGAGGAAACCTACCACCAGATTAATGCTCAGCTTGGCCCGCCCAATAAGCATCATCACCTGCAAAAAATAGCCATAATTATTGAAGATTTTTCTGATTATGCTCTGGGTTTTGCCTCCTCTTTTTCCCATCGAGTAATCCGTATCTCCCTGACTGCCCCCACTGCCAAATCCTTTGATATGAAATTTAAAAGCTGGCTTAAAATGGTAATCACTCACGAATACACCCATATAGCTCATCTTGAGATGACTTCCGGACCTACTACTGCCCTGCGAGCTCTTTTCGGTCAGATACTCGCTCCTAATGCCCTCCAGCCCATATGGTCAATCGAAGGATTAG
>CAZWFH010000444.1:0-1605 GCA_964632105.1 uncultured Atribacterota bacterium | reverse complement strand
GGCAAAAAAAGAAGTAGAAGAAAAAAATCTTAAACTGGAAAGTAGTGACGAACTTATTTCAGAGCTGAAAGAAAATATACAAGAAAAAGAAAAACAGATTGAAGAACTAAAAGCAAGTTTAGCAAAGGGAGAAAAAGTTTTAGAGAAAGAATATGCTGACAGATTAACAGAACTAACAGAAGAAAAAGCCAAACTCGAAGATTTGTTAGCGGAGAAAGAGAGGATTTGGCTTGAAAAAGAAAAAGAAAAACAACAACTTATCGTTAAATTAGAGGAGGAGGTTAAGGGATATAAAGAGAATATAAATAAATTAGAAAATGAAGTAGTCAATTTAAAAGAAGGAGCAGCCAAACTAGCAAAAGGGGAAAAAGTTTTAGAGAAAGAATATGCTGATAAATTATCAGAACTAACTGAAGAAAAAACCAAACTCGAAGTTTTGTTAACCGAAAAAGAAGAAACAATTAAAACCATTGAGAAGCAAAAAGAAGAATCTGAACAGATTGTTATTCTAAAAGACGAACTTGTTTTAGAGCTGAAAGAAAATATACAAGAAAAGGAAAAACAGATTGAAGAACTAAAAGCAAGTTTAGCAAAAGGGGAAAAAGATTTAGAGAAAGAATATGCTGATAAATTATCAGAACTAATGGAGGAAAAAGGGCAACTTGAAGCTTTATTAATTGAACAGGAAGGAATCTCGCAAACTAAAGATCAAGAGAAAGAGGAGCTTATCAGCAAATTAGAGGATTGCAATAATCAAATTAACGAACTAAAAGACAAGTTAGTTCAACAAGAAATTGAAGGAGAAAAAGATTATGTTGCAGAACTATCTGCATTAACGGAAGAGAAAAGCAAACTTGAAACTCAATTAAAAGCTTCTCAAGATCTTCTTTTAGAAAGAGAAAATACTATCGCGCTCCTTAAACAACAAAAAGAAGATTCAGAAAAAGTTATTTCCGATAAAGATAAAACAATGGCAGAATTATCCGAAAGTATAAAAGGATATGAAAATCTGGTTAAGGAAATACAAGAACAGATGGCTCAAGAAGGAAAAGAAAAAGAAGCAGAATATGCTGATAGATTAACTTTATTATCGGAAGAGAAAAGCAAACTTGAAAATCAACTAAAAACTTCTCAAGAGCTTCTTTCAGAAAGAGAAAATATTATCGCGCTCCTTAAACAACAAAAAGAAGATTCAGAAAAAGTTATTTCCGATAAAGATAAAACAATGGCAGAATTATCCGAAAGTATAAAAGGATATGAAAATCTGGTTAAGGAAATACAAGAACAGATGGCTCAAGAAGGAAAAGAAAAAGAAGCAGAATATGCTGATAGATTAACTTTATTATCGGAAGAGAAAAGCAAACTTGAAAATCAACTAAAAACTTCTCAAGAGCTTCTTTCAGAAAGAGAAAATATTATCGCGCTCCTTAAACAACAAAAAGAAGATTCAGAAAAAGTTATTTCCGATAAAGATAAAACAATGGCAGAATTATCCGAAAGTATAAAAGGATATGAAAATCTGGTTAAGGAAATACAAGAACAGATGGCTCAAGAAGGAAAAGAAAAAGAAGCAGAATATGCTGATAGATTAGCTTTATTAAAAGA
>CAZWFH010000443.1:0-1609 GCA_964632105.1 uncultured Atribacterota bacterium | reverse complement strand
GTTTTCATTCGAATAATAAAGGGATGTCTTTTTGATTGAGCTATCATTGATTCCTCTCTAGTATAACTAAATTTTACCGGTCTTTTAGTGGCTATCGCCGCTAAAGCCAGGTGAATATGAACAGAGATATCCTCTTTCTTGCCAAAGGCACCACCTATAACCGGTTGGATAATCCTTATCTTTTCTTTAGGTAAGCCCAAAGACTGGGCAACATCTGCCTGAGTATCATGAAGCCACTGGGTGGCTGCCCAAAGTTTAATTATTTCATTCTCTTCATCATAAAACCCGACTCCTGCCTCAACCTGAATAGGCAGTTGGTCAATAAAGGTTGTTTTATATTCATTTTCTACAATCACATCAGCTTGAGTAAAACCTTTTTTTACATCCCCTTTTTCTAAATAATGGGTTGCCAGGATATTACTATCTTGATGAATGAGGGGTGCATCTTTTTCCATAGCCCGCAAAGGGTCGGAAATTACTTCTAATTTTTCTACTTCTACTTCAATTAATTTAACCGCTTTAGAAGCTATTTCTTTACTTTCGGCAATAACTATAGCCAGGGCATCTCCCATATAACGCATTTTTTTGCCAATACCGATAAGAACCGGTTGGTCTTTTATGATTAAACCGAAATTTTTCACTTCAGGAATATCGGCCGCAGTAATTATCTTTACTACTCCCGGTATCTTTTGTGCTTTACTTATATCAATTCGGCGTAGATAGGCATGGGGATAAGTGGCTCTCTTGATTTTAAGATATAGCATATCATCAAAATAAATATCGTCAGAATATTGAGCTTTACCAGTAACTTTATCTTGAGCATCTACTTTGAAAATATTTTTACCTACATATCTTTTAGGCATCTTTTTCACCCCTTCCTCCATCTCTACTCGATAATCTATTTGCTGCTAATTTAATAGCATCAATAATCTTTTGATAACCGGTACAGCGACAGAGATTTCCGGAGATACCCCGTTTAATCTCTTCTTCAGTAGGATGAGGATTTTCTTCCAACAGTTTTTTGGCAGCTAATATCATTCCTGGTGTACAGAATCCGCATTGAACTGCCCCGGTTTCTACAAAAGCCTTTTGGATGGGATCTAAATGTCCGCCGCTTCCTATGCCCTCGATAGTGGTAATAACTGCTCCATCAGCTTGGGGAGCTAATACTAAACAAGAGGCTATCAGTCCACCATTCATAATTACAGTACAAGCCCCGCACTCGCCTTTCCCGCATCCTTCTTTGGTTCCGGTTAGGTGCAGGTCATCTCTTATTAAATCCAGCAAACGGGTAGAAGGCGTAGTCTCTATTATTTTTTTTTGGCCATTGATAATAAATCCTATGGTTAATTTAGACATTAATAATCCCTCTCCCTTCTGGCTGAATATATCTCTTCCAAGGCGTTAATCATTATTTCTTTGGCTACATCTTTACGATATTCTTTTGTCCCTCTGATATCATCAATAGGGGAAATCTTATCTTCAACTATTTGGCCTAATTGGTTAAAATCTAATTGGTTAAAGTTTTTTCCCACCATCTTTTTTCTAATTTCTTTAATTTCAATCGGAGTCGGGGCAACAGAGCCAAGGCAGGTTCTTACATCTTTAA
>CAZWFH010000442.1:0-1609 GCA_964632105.1 uncultured Atribacterota bacterium | reverse complement strand
CTCATCAAGAGATTTTAAGATTTGAGGAGATAGTGGAAATTGTACAAGAGGCAGTGAACCTGGGAATAACTAAGGTGAGGATTACCGGTGGCGAACCTTTAGTCAGAAAAGGGGTAGTAGACTTTATAAAGAAATTAAGGGAGATTAAAAAATTAGAAGATATATCATTAACTACTAACGGCTTTTTCTTAAGTGAATATGCCGAAAAATTAAAAGACGCTGGACTTAATCGGGTAAATATTAGTTTAGATTCCCTGCAGGAAGAAAAATATAAAAAAATTACTCGAGGCGGAAGTTTAGAAAAAGCATTAAAAGGAATCGATTCTGCTTTAAAGGCAGGATTATTGCCTATTAAAATTAATACTGTACTAATTAGGGGAATTAACGATGATGAAGTAGAAGATTTTGTAAGATTGGCTTTAGAAAGACCATTAAATATTCGTTTTATCGAATTAATGCCTTCAGGGGGAGAATTAATAAATGTATTTGAAAATAAATTTATTTCAGTTCAGGAAATAAAAGAGAAACTGATAAAGAAATATTTATTAAATCCTATAAAAATTAGTACTGCAAATGGACCGGCGAAATATTACCAGATTAAAGGTGGTCAAGGTACCATAGGTTTTATTACTGCCTTGAGCCAGCATTTTTGTAAAACCTGTAATCGGATAAGGCTAACTTCCGAAGGTAAACTAAGACCATGCCTTTTCTCTAATAAAGAAATCGATATTAAGAGGGCAATTAGGAAGTTAGCAAGAGATAAAAATGAAGGATTTCTAAGAAAGAAAATTATAAGAGATAAGTTAAAAGAGGCCGTTAAAATAAAACCAGAAGGTCATAAATTAAATATAAAAAATCAAGAGAATTTATCTTTTCATATGTCCCGAATTGGAGGTTAATAAATAAAAATGGAAGGTAAGTTGTAGATAATGAATAAAAAAATAAAAGGAAGAATTTTAGCAGTATGCCAAAGCAGAGAGAAGGGAACAGTAAAAAAAGAGATAGGTTCAGGAGTATTAATAGAAAATTATGGTCTGGAAAATGATGCTCATGCTGGAAAATGGCATCGCCAAATTAGTTTGTTGGGAATAGAAAGTATCAATAAAACGAAAGGCAATGGTTTTAAGATTAAATTTGGTGATTTTGCAGAAAATTTAACCACTGAGAATATTATTTTACCTGAATTACCTCTTGGGACAAAATTAGCAGTAGGAGAGAATGTCTTATTAGAAGTAACTCAAATAGGGAAAAAATGTCACTATAATTGCGAAATTAGGAAAAAAATTGGGGATTGTATAATGCCCAGAGAAGGAATATTTGCCCGAGTCTTAAAAGGCGGTAAAGTAAAGACCGGAGATTGTGTCGAGGTATTATAAATGCGATAAATATGGATTTATTCCCTAATTGACCAATAAAGACTGGCAATAAGAAAGAGAAGTTTTTAGCCAGCGTTTATTTCTTGAACCAGCATTTTGATAGAATTAAAAAATTTGTCTTTTTAAATGTTTTTATTTGGAGGTTGGTAAATAAAAAATGAAAAAACAAAAATTAACTCATTTTAACAAAGAAGGAAGAGCACGTATGGTAGATGTAAGTGGGAAAAATGATA
>CAZWFH010000441.1:0-1618 GCA_964632105.1 uncultured Atribacterota bacterium | reverse complement strand
GACCTCCCGGAAGTATCTTTAGTAGCTATTTTGGATGCAGATAAAGAAGGTTTTTTAAGGTCAGAAACCTCTTTAATTCAGACTATGGGGAGAGCAGCAAGAAACATAAACGGCACAGTTATTTTATATTGCGAAAATATTACTGGGTCGATAAGAAGGGCAGTGAAAGAAACTAACCGAAGAAGGAAAATACAATTAGAATATAATCGTCAATACGAAATAATTCCCAAAACCATAACTAAGCCGGTAGAAGAATTTGCTATTATTAATAATATAAATAATTTCGATGATTTTTTTACTGTTAATGAAGAACATGAAAAATACTTAAATAAGAGCAATTTATGGTTATTGATAAAATCTTTAGAGAAAGAGATGAAGCAAGCAGCAAAAAATATAGATTTTGAAAGAGCGGCCTTGTTGAGAGATGAGATAAGAAGATTAAAAAAAGAGAAAACTTTATTCGGGGAAATAAAATAGCAAAACAGTATCAAGTATCGAGTATCGAGTATATAGTAAAGAAAAGAGAATAGTAATACGTTGGTTGTAACCCAAAAAGTAAACAAAATGGTAATGTAGGGACACGATGCATCGTGCCCACAGGAGAAATTAGGTAATAATATGGCGAGGGCACAATTCATTGTGCCCCTACAACATAATTATAACCAAAAAGGCATAATTTACTGTAAAATTATCTGCAACGCACCATATCTATATATAAACTGTTGAAAATATTTTTGGCTTTTTGGGAAATAACCAATATGTTTAGATTAATTAACAAATTAACTAATTAGAATTTAGAAATTATTTTTCTTTGTTCCTTACTATATACTCGATACTCGATACTCGATACTATATACTGATTCAGAGGAGAATTAATAAGTGGTTCAGACTAAGATAATAATTAAAGGGGCTCGAGAACATAACTTAAAGAATATTAATTTGGAAATACCCAGAAACAAATTAATTGTAATTACCGGATTGAGCGGTTCTGGTAAATCTTCTTTAGCTTTTGATACGATTTATGCAGAAGGTCAGAGAAGATATATTGAATCTTTGTCTTCTTACGCTCGTCAATTTATGGAAAGAATGAAAAAACCTGATGTGGATTATATTGAAGGATTATCACCAGCGATTTCCATTGATCAGAGAAAAGCAAGTAAGAATCCTCGCTCTACAGTTGGTACTGTAACGGAAATTTATGATTATTTACGGTTACTTTTTGCCCGGATTGGAATACCTCATTGCCCGCAGTGCGGTAGACAGGTTAGCAAGCAGACGGTCGAGCAGATGGTTGATCAAATTTTAAATTTATCCCCGGAAACAAAAATACAAGTTTTAGCCCCAATAATTCGCTTCAAAAAAGGTGAACACAAACAAATATTAGAAGATATTCAAAAAAAAGGATTTGTTAGAGTGAGAGTTGATGGAAACACTTTCGAAGTGGAAGAGGATATAAAAATCGATAGGTATAAAAGTCATAATATAGAAGTTGTAGTAGATAGATTGTTAGTTAAGCCTGAAATAAAGACTCGTTTAGCTGGTTCTATCGAGACTGCTTTAAGCTTAAGTGAAGGAATAGTAGTAATTGATATAGAAGGCGGTAAAGAAAAGATGTTTA
>CAZWFH010000440.1:0-1620 GCA_964632105.1 uncultured Atribacterota bacterium | reverse complement strand
GTCCCCAATGGGACGCATTAGGTGTTAGCGATGATGAAATTATACTGGTTGAAGCGAAGGCAAATATTCCTGAAATGGTAAGTCCTGGAACTGGTGCAAAAAATCCTCAATCAATTAATAAAATAAGGAATTCCCTTGGTGAGGTAAAAAAATATTTGAATGTTAGTAATAGCATTGATTGGACCGGAACATTTTATCAATATGTGAATCGAATAGCTTATCTATATTGTTTAAGAGAAAAAAATAAGATTAAAACCCAACTTTTGTTCATCTATTTTATTAATGATGTAACAGTTAATGGTCCAAAAACTAAAGACGAGTGGCTTGGAGCTATTCAAACGATGGAGTGTTATTTAGGGTTGGCCAAAAAACATAAATTAAAAAAATATATTCATGATATTTTTATAGACGTCAATGACTTGAGATATAAGAATGCGACCGGGACAGTTTTATTAGGTCAACAATTCAGTTATTTTTTCTAAATTTTTTGAAGGAGCTGTGTTTATTTATTCCTTGTGGGAAGGGTATTTACCGGATGATGCCATGCAGAAGATGACGAGATTTATAAAGAAAAAGAAGATGAAGTTTTACCAGGTTCATACCAGCGGGCATGCCGAGATTGATACCTTGAAAAAAGTGGTAAAAAAATTAAAGCCGGGGAGAATAATCCCCATTCATACTTTTCATCCCGATAAATATGGTAATTTGTTTAGCCGGAAGATAGTACAGCTTTCGGATGGAGAGGTTTTTGTGGTGTAGAGGGATAACAGGTCCCATTTTCTTAAAAGGTTAGTCAATAATAGGAGGAGGTATTATGCTTGAAGGAAGAGTTGTGAAGGAATTTTTAGAGGAAGAACTTGAGGAAGTGGAAATACCTGATGATATGTTCAGCCTCTTTAAGAACGGAAAGGAACTTTCCTTTGAGGAATATCCACCATTTTAATAGCGCTGGCTTAGTAAAATAATATGTTTGCAGTGCTCGTAAAAGTGTAGGAGCTGGTGGTATTATCTCCAAGGGCCGGAAGCTTTCCATCCCACATCAAATTTTTCTGCTTTATTAATTGCATTAAGCGGTTTATAAAGAAATTTTTCTATCTCTTTAGCTACTGCAGATAATTTCTCAGGCGCATATTTTATATATCCTTTATTCAAGAATGCTTTCCATAGTGTCTGCCGATCAGATTTTTCATCATAGATTTCTTTAGCAAATAACTTTTTACCTTCTGGAAGCTCTGTTTTACGATACGCGAAAGTTTTTCTTAACGCGTCGCTAAGTTTTGTGCTGTCAAAATTAAATTGGTGCATCATAAGCCAAATATCATAAAAATCCTTCATTCGACTATTAAGAAGGCCAAGTTTTATCATTGCTTCAAATTTCTCGCTGACCACGCTTTCTGCCGGGTAACCTTTAAGATGAGGCTTGGGAAAATCCAAAATTACAGGATATTCAATAAATTTTGGTCTTGGATAAATAATATCATTAAACCCGATATCAATCTGTATATGAACACGTGAACGATCGAGAAATCCTAAAAACTTCACCCGTACACCTTCATAATCCGCATCTTCCTTTATCCTCTGTCCTTTCACTGTTTCAGGATCAAAGACAAGACCGTCAGG
>CAZWFH010000439.1:0-1634 GCA_964632105.1 uncultured Atribacterota bacterium | reverse complement strand
ATGGAATATATTCGGAAGGGATTCAAATTTTAAAAAAGCAGTTAGATAATATTGCGGAAGTTATGGTAATCGCTCCCGATAGAGAAAGAAGCACTATAGGCCATGCTATAACTCTGCGTAAACCTTTGAGAATTAGAAAAATAAAGATAAACGGTAATTTTTGGGGATTTTCCTTAGACGGCACGCCGGCGGATTGTGTTATTATTGGTTTATTGGAAATTATGAAAGACGAAAAGCCCGATCTGATAGTATCAGGAATTAACCGAGGACCGAATATGGGCGATGATATTTTCTATTCGGGTACAGTTTCGGCAGCAGTGGAGGGAGCGATGAGGAATGTTCCATCTTTAGCTGTTTCCATAGCCGGATTTGAAGATTTTAAATTTGAATCGGCAGCTTTATTTACCAAAAAAATAGCTTTTAATCTGATGAAGAATAATTTGCCCTCAAATTTGGTCTTAAATATTAACTTTCCCAATATCGATTATGAAGAAATTAAAGGGATAGAGATAACCAGACACGGTAAAAGAGTATATCAGGATGAAGTGAAAATAATACATGACCCTCAAGGGACTACCCATTATTGGTTAGGAGGAGAGCTGCCTGAAGGAAAGATAGAACCCGATACTGATTTTGAAGCAATTTATAATAATAAGGTGTCTATAACCCCGCTTTTTTTAGATTTAACTAATTATCAGATGATGCCTAAAGTCAAAGATTGGGCAGAGAAATGGAGTTTTAAATAGAATAATTATAGTTCGGAGAAATTAAAGAGATGAACGACCAGATATATTTAATTTTAATTTTGGTTTTTATAATTTTAGTGCTTTCCAGATTTATAGTAAGACTATACAATACCGATAACCAGAAAGCTAAAGGAGCAATCTTTTTTTTCCGTATGCTGCTCGGATTTCTGATAGCTATGCTCGTTTTTGTTATAGTAGAAGCGATAAGGGGCAATAACGTTATAGAACGTTTTTTCGGCAGCTAAAGTAAACCGCGGATACTAATAAGAAAAAATGAAGTGATTTTTATGAATTTTGAAAAAGCACGAGAAGAGATGATAAGATATCAGATAAAGGGAAGAGGCATCAGAGATGAAAGAGTTCTTTCTGTTATGAGTAGTATTCCCCGGGAAAAATTTGTCTTAGAGGGGGAAAAAGATAATGCCTATCTGGATTGCCCTTTATCTATAGGCATGGGACAGACTATCTCTCAACCTTTTATGATTGCCTTAATGACTCAATGTCTTTCTCTTAAAGGCCCGGAAACTATTTTGGAAGTGGGAACCGGTTCAGGTTATCAGGCAGCAATCTTGTCTAAATTAGCTAAAAAGGTATATACTATAGAACGTTTTAGTATCCTGGCAGATAGAGCAGAAAAAATATTTAAAGAATTAGAGATAAAAAACGTTAAGGTAATCGTAGGAGATGGGAGCAAGGGCTTGGAGGAATATTCTCCTTATGATGGTATTATAGTCACTGCGGGGGCTCCGGAAATACCGAAAAGTTTAATAGAACAATTAAATGAAAAGGGCAGGATAGTAATACCTGTGGGCAATTCTTTTTCTCAGGATCTACTGCTGGGGATTAAAGAAAAAGGTAAATTAAAAATATCAAATTATGGTGGATGTG
>CAZWFH010000438.1:0-1640 GCA_964632105.1 uncultured Atribacterota bacterium | reverse complement strand
AGACTGATTGGTCATATTGTCTTGCATCTATTCTATGTATTTTCTTTACTATATACTACATACCAAACGCACCTTGTATCTTGCAACTCTAAGCTAACAACCGAGAACCGTGAACTGAAAAATTGTTTTTAATATTAACGACTATTCACTATTTACTAACGACTAATTCAAAGAGGAGAATCTTTTTTGTTAAAAGACGATGAAAATATTTTAATAGACGGTGCCCAAAAAATGGGAATTAATCTCCATAAAGAGCAGATTAAAAAATTTTCCCGATTTTTAAAGTTACTGGTCCAATGGAATCAAAAAATAAACTTAACTTCTTTAAAAACACCTCGGGAAATAATTATTAAGCACTTCTTAGATTCTATTAGTTGTGTAAAAGTTATTAATAAATATATTGATACAGAAAGAATAAGCGTTATTGACGTAGGAGCAGGAGCAGGTTTCCCGGGTATGCCGATTAAAATAGTATGCCCTTCCATTAAATTATCTCTCCTGGAAGCAAGAAAGAAGAAGACCATGTTTCTGGAAAAGGCAACGGAGGAAATGAACTTTCAGCAAGTTAAGATACTTAATGGTAGAGCAGAAACTTTTGGGAAAGGCGCAGATCACCGGGAGAAATATGATATAGCCATATCCAGAGCAGTAGCTCGCTTAAGCGTTCTTAGTGAATATTGCCTTCCTTTGATAAGACTGGGGGGATTGTTTGTAGCTCAAAAAGGAAGGTCATATAAGGAAGAAACAGAAAAAAGCCTTAAGACAGTACAGGTTTTAGGCGGAGAGTTGATTGGAGTGGAAAATGTTCTAATTCCTTTTATAAATCAAGAAAGATATCTTCTAGTAATTAAGAAAATAAAAGATACTCCTTCAGAATACCCCAGAAAAGTAGGTTTACCTCAAAAAAGACCTTTGTATTTTTGAAAAATTTTTGATAATATAAGTAATATATTATAAAAAGAAAAAAAGAAAAACTATAAACGCAAAACATAAAATAGCATCTCGTATCTCGTGAATCATATATCGCAAAGAAAACAGAAGTCAGGAGATAGTATTCAGAAGTCAGAAGATTATTAGCAGATGGCGTTTAGGAAGCAGGGGGTCTGATTTATCAAACCCGTTTCGAGTCGAATTTATTCGACTCCCACACCAGATTCGTGGAAATAACATGAAACGCGATAAACCGTAGACCGATAACCCAAAATTTATATTAATCATGCGAGTATTCAGCGACTACTAATTTAATTGGTCAATTGGTCAATTGGCAGATTGGTAGATTTTAAAGTTTTAAATTTTGAATTATAGTTTTTAGCTTTTTCGCTTTAACTTTTTAGTTCTATATTAAAAACTGTAAACCTGTAAAAATAAACAAGCGTTCCACGTGGAACATTAATTATCATGAACAAATGTTCTGTAATTAAATCTGTGTAATTAAAAATTAATTATATCCCTTGATTCGTTAATTAGTTACCTGGTTACCTGATTAAGATGATTAGCGTATAGCGTTAAGCATAGAGTTTTGAGTTTTGAATTCTGATTTTCTTAACACGATACGCAATACGATTCACCAACGACTAATTTGTAATATGAGTAATCATTTTAGGAGAATATCTATGACCAAAGTCTTGGCAATCACCAAC
>CAZWFH010000437.1:0-1651 GCA_964632105.1 uncultured Atribacterota bacterium | reverse complement strand
TTTTAGTAAAAGTTGAAAACTATGGCCTAACCGAAGAGAAGATAATATTAAATGAGGATGTAGCCGATTCCTGTTATAAAAATCTAAAGACCTTAAAAAAGAAGTATAAATTAAAAGACGAAATAAACATAGATTCTATGCTTAAGTTCAAAGATATATTTAAAATAGTAAAAGAAGAAGAGAGTACTAAGATATGGTCACTGGTAGAAAAAGCCACGAATCTTGCTTTAGATTCTTTGCTAAAAATGAGGGAAAGAGAAGGCAGGGTTCTCATTGCTGATATCAGAAAAAGAGTCAAGAAAATACAAAAGCTAATAGATAAAATTGAGAAATATTCAAAATTGTCACCGCTCGAATATAAGGATAAATTTTTACGCAAAATAAATGATTTAACTGATGGCTTGAATGTTGATGAGGGAAGAATCGAATTAGAAGCGGCAATATTTGCCGAAAAGACGGACATTACCGAAGAAATTATCAGATTAAAAAGCCACCTTATCCAATTCGATGATCTACTAAATTCTGAGGAATCTGTGGGAAGAAAGATGGATTTTTTAACCCAGGAGATAAATCGGGAAGTAAATACTATCGGGTCAAAGACTAATGATATAGAGGTAACTTCTTTGGTTGTTTTAGTAAAGAGTGAATTGGAAAAGATCAGGGAACAGGCCAGAAATATAGAATGAAAGAGGACAGAATATGTTGAATGATTTAGTGAATATAGGTTTTGGGAATTATATGAATTCTACCAGAGTTATAACTATTTTAAGTCCGGATTCTGCACCAATGAAAAGGTTGAAAGAAGAAGCAAGGGCAGAGAAAAAGTTGATTGATGCTACTTATGGGAGGAGAACAAGAGCCATAATAATTACTGACAGCAATCATGTAATTTTATCTTCTATTCAACCGGAAACCATTGCCCATAGATTCACCGAATATAGCGGACAAAATATTAAATTAGAAGAAAACACTCCAAAGTAGGTAATTTTAAATATGACTGACGATAAAGAGTTATCATCTTTTGTTCTTAAACGCGATACGCAATCAAGTAGGGGTTTGCTGTTTGTTATCTCCGGCCCATCAGGTGTAGGTAAAGGTACTCTAAGGGAAAATGTGTTTAATCTTTTTCCTGATTTAAAATATTCTGTGTCGGCAAATACCCGCCCTCCCCGAAAGGGTGAAATAGAAGGCAAGGATTATTATTTTGTAACAGTAGATGAATTCAAAAAAAGGATAGAGGAAAATATATTTGTAGAATGGGCTATTGTCCATGGAGATTACAAGGGTACGCCTATAAAATTTTTAATAGAAGAACTTCACAAAGGGAGAGATGTCCTGCTGGAATTAGATGTTCAGGGTGCTATGCAGGTAAAGAAGAAATTTCCTGATGGTGTTTTCATTTTTATAGCTCCTCCAACCTGGAAGGATTTAGAGGATAGATTACGAAAAAGAAATACTGAGGGAGAAAAAGCGCTGGGGAAAAGATTAAAAGATGCCCACATTGAAATAAAATATAAAAAAAATTATAATTATCTGGTAGTGAATGATAATATAAAAACTGCTTTAAAAAAAATAGAGTCTATAATAATTGCCGAAAGATGCAAAATAGCAAATTATAAAAAATGAATTTTGGTTTTAAAGTTGTAAGATA
>CAZWFH010000436.1:0-1656 GCA_964632105.1 uncultured Atribacterota bacterium | reverse complement strand
GACTGAGATAAATATAGCCCTTTTCTTTAAGGTCAGGATTAAGCTCTTTTTCTGCTTCATCTTTAGGTTTAGAAGTTATTGCCCCAAAAAGACAACAATCAGTCTCTTTGAGAATTTTTATGGTTCTATCAGGTAAAGGGTTCCCTTCTTTTTTCCAAAATTCCCAGCCTACATCACCAGGTATATAATCAGCTTCAAGCTTTAGTTCATCCAATACAATCTTTGCAGCCTCCATTACATCATTACCTATTCCATCGCCTGGCAGCCAGGCTATCTTATATTTTGCCATAATTTTATTCTCCTTCTTCAATTTTTAATATTTTCTTTGTATGAGGAATAAGTCCTCCATCCTTAAGAATTCCTAACACCGATTCTGGCAAAGGAGGAAATTTAAAAACTCCCTTTTTACAAGATAATTCACCTTTTTCAAAATCAATGGTGATTGTCTCACCTGAAGATATATTCTCTACTGCTTCTTTACACTGAACCAATGGAAGCCCCTGGTTAATTGCATTTCTAAAAAATATTCTGGCAAATGATTTGGCAACAATTACCCCCACACCAGCATATTTGAGACAGGTTGCAGCTTGTTCTCGAGAACTACCACAGCCAAAATTCCTTCCCGCGACAATAATATCTTCCTTTTTTACTTCTTTAGCAAACTTCGGGTCAAGGTCCTCTAAGGCATGAAGAGCCATCTCTTTGGGGTCAGTTATAGTATAAGTATATTTACCCGGAAAGATAACATCGGTATTTACATCATCACCATATTTCCACACTTTCCCTCGAATACTCATTTTAAATCCCCCCTTACATCAGTAATCTCACCATAGAGAGAAGAAACCGCCACAGTTGCCGGACTGGCCAGGTAAACTTCTGCCTCTTTACAGCCCATCCTCCCCTTAAAATTTCTATTAGCAGTACTCAAACAAACTTCTCCCGGGGCTAAGGCTCCTTCGTGAGCTCCCAAACAGGGACCGCATCCCGGATTCATTATTACTGCCCCGCTTTTAACTAATTCCTGAAGAATTCCCAATTCCATCGCCTGTGCAAAGACCTCCATTGAAGCAGGAAAGACTAAAAGTCTAACTCCCTTAGAGATCTTTTTACCACGAAGAATTTCACTGACAATTTTTAAATCTTCTATCCTTCCGTTGGTGCAAGTTCCAATTAATGCCTGGTCAATTCTGGTCCCTACCACTTCCAAAACAGGTTTCACATTATCTACAGTATGAGGACAGGCAACTTGAGGTTCTAATTTACTTATATTGTAGTCGATAATCTTCTCAAATTTGGCATCCGTATCTGATTTTATTATTTCATATTTTTTATTAGTTCTCGGAGCAAGCCATTGTATGGTTTTTTCATCCGGTTCTACGTAGCCAATCTTAGCCCCCATTTCCACTGCCATATTACATAAAGTCATCCTGCCACTAATACTCATTTCTCTAACTACTTTCCCTCCAAATTCAACTGCCTTATACAAAACTCCATCAGCACCTAAATCACCAATAATATGAAGAATAATATCCTTAGGATAAACTCCGGAAGGAATTGTCCCTTCGATATTTATTTTAATAGTCTCAGGCACCCTAAGCCAAATTTCATCTGTAGCCCAGATGGATGCAACCTCGCTTCTCCCTATACCAGTTGAAA
>CAZWFH010000435.1:0-1666 GCA_964632105.1 uncultured Atribacterota bacterium | reverse complement strand
CTATTGAATTGATGATTGCTACGCCGGCAATTAGAAATATTATAAGAGAAGAAAAGATTCATCAAATGCCTGCAACCATTCAAATGGGCAGGAAAGAGGGTATGATAAGTTTAGACCAATCTTTAAAAGAATTACTGGCAGAAGGGAAAATCAGTCGAGAAGAAGCCATAAAAAAAGCCATAGACAAAAAAGTATTTATGGAAACCCATAAAAGATTTTAAGGTTAGTGTAAAATATTCTCTGCCTTCTGTATCTATTTTTCTTTAAGCGATACGAATGTTAGTGTAGACTTTTTTCTTTACTATCCGCTCTACGCTAAACGCTAATAATTCACGCGATATACGGCATTCGATACGAATTTATTCTGATTTATACTTTTTGTTATCTTAACGAGATACGATTCACGAGATACGAAATACGAGTTAACTTGACTTTTTGATTAAAATTATATAAAATTACTTAAATTTTAAAATATAATATTTCTCAAAAATAGAAAATAGGAGAGTAGATTACCTTTTTCTACAAAACTTATAGAGAAGGTGATTGAAAGACCCCTAAATAAACTAATTAAGTTGAAAAAATTTAGTAAACTTAATCGGATAGCCCACGTTAATTGGCCGATAAGTGGAATGGATTAATTACCATTCAAGCAGGGTGGCACCGCGAGCAATTCTCGTCCCTGATGATACTTAAAAAAAGTATTATCAGGGATTTTTTAATAATATAATAAACCAAAGTGAAATCCATCCATTTAAAATTTATTTCACAGATTCATCAATAAAATAAGAGAAGAAACGCCATGAAAAGCTGGGAGAAATATTAATACACTATAAAATTATTACTCCGGAGCAATTAGAGGAGGGATTGAAAATTCAAAAAAATAGGGGAAAAAGGATCGGAGAAATATTAATTGACCTGAGAAGGATTACCCAAGATGAAATAAATTGGATTTTGGGGAAAAAGCTAAAATATGTGCTGGCATCTTTTAAAAATATCGATGGAGCAATTAATAGAATATTTCACCATAAAGATAATTTGTAATTTTGTTAGATCTAGTTTAGTTAATATTAATTAAAAAAAAGGGGACGTTAGATATGCAAATAAAAGAATTGTTAATTGAAACTAAGGATAAAGAGGCTTCCGATTTACACCTTAATACAGGAATTTCTCCGGTACTTCGTATAAATGGGAAATTAAAAAGATTAGATCTACCCGAATTAACTCCGGAGATTACTCATGAAATGATATATAGCATTCTAAGCGAAAAGCAAAAGAATAACTTTGAAAAATTTGGCGAATTAGATTTGTCTTACGAATTAATTAACGTATCTCGATTTAGAGTAAATGTTTTTAAGCATCGGCTTGGTGAGGGCGCGGCTTTTCGTTTAATTCCAGAAAAAATTAAAACTCTTTCTGAACTAGGATTACCCTCAATACTTTCAGATTTTACCGAAAAAGATAGAGGATTAGTGTTGGTTACTGGGCCAACCGGGAGTGGTAAGTCAACAACTTTGGCAACTATGATTGATATTATAAATAAAAAGAAATATGTTAATATAATCACTATTGAGGACCCCATCGAGTTTATTCATTCACATAGAAATTGTCTTGTTTCTCAAAGAGAGGTAGGTTCTCATACTCAATCGTTTGCTTCAGCTTTACGCAA
>CAZWFH010000434.1:0-1666 GCA_964632105.1 uncultured Atribacterota bacterium | reverse complement strand
AACATTTTAAAATTACAAAATTATTTAGTATAACAATTGAAATAATAATATTTAAATAATAGGAGGAAAAAAAATGGAACGTGAAACATGGAGTAAGCGAAGTTATTTTATCTTTGCTGCGTTAGGATCTGCCATTGGTTTAGGTAATCTGTGGAGATTTCCTTATCTTACTTATAAATATGGTGGAGCAGCTTTTTTAATAGCCTGGATGGTAGGTTTGGTTTTGATAGGTCTCCCCTGGTTAATAGTCGAGTTTGGTATGGGAAAATATTTTCAAAGCAGTGCTCCCGGTGTCTTTGAAGGAATTGGAAAAAAATGGGAATGGCTCGGCTGGTGGGCGGTCTTCTGTGCCTTCTTAATTGATACTTATTATACTGTAGTTATGGCCTGGGCATTACGCTATGTAGGTGCTTCTGCTACTATGGCCTGGGGTAGCGGAGAAGCCGGTGCTAAAGGAGCAAGTTCATTCTTTTTTAAAAATGTATTACAACTTTCCTCAGGACCAGATAAACTGGGTACTCCCATAGGAACGCTCGTACTATGTCTACTTATTGTATGGATATTTGTTTTCTTAATAATATACAAAGGAACAAAAGTTATTGGTCCGGTTTCTCAATATGTAATGATTATTGCCTGGGTTTCATTAGTAGTCCTGGTATTGAGAGGATTAACCCTGCCTGGAGCGATGAAAGGCCTTAACTATTACCTCTCTCCTGACTTTAGTCAATTAGGCCATTTAGACCTATGGTTTGCTGCTTTTAGCCAAATTGCCTTCACTCTTTCTTTAGGAATGGCGGGTATGTATGCCTATGGTAGTTTTATAAAAAAGAAAGGTGATGTTAATAATAATGCCTTTATAACTGGCTTTGGTAATTGCGCTACTAGTTTCTTTGCTGGTTTTGCTGTATTTAGCGTGGTAGGATTTATTATGCAATCCTTATCTATCCCCGTAGGAGAAGTCAGTACTTCCAGTGTAGGATTGGCCTTTGTAACCTGGCCGGTAGCTATTTCTATGCTACCTGGTGCCAATAGCCTATTTGGTATTGTCTTCTTCAGTGCTTTATTTATTGTAGGTCTTTCCTCAGCTTACTTCTTAGCTTATGGAGGAGTAATTTCCCCACTTATGGATAAATTTGGCTGGAATAGAGAAAAAACTAGTCTTATCTTTTGTATAGTTAGTTTTCTTATAGGTATTTTGTTTACTACTAATGGAGGACTTTATTGGGGACCAGATATTCTAGATAGGGCAGTCGCTTTTTATGGTCTTTTAATAACTGGCATTTTGGCCCTTTTAGTAGTAGGTTGGGTATTTCCAGTTAGTAAATTAAGAGAATACGTAAATAAAACTTCTGATTTCAAAGTCGGCATTTGGTTTGATTGGATGGTAAAATTAGTTGCGCCAATTGGCCTTACTTTTGTTGTTCTTTACGGAGGTTTTATACCGGATATAAAAGCATCTTATGGTGGATACCCAAGATGGGCTAGTAATTTTATATGGATTGTCTTGATAGTAACCTTAATTTTAAGTTTTGTACTTCAATCTATAAAGACCAAAGGTGTCTCTGTTAGCAGTACTAAATCGGAGGTGAAAGAAAAATGAGTGCAGGAGCAATAATTACTACAATTGTAATGTGGGCAATATTTATTGGAGGTTTATCCTGGTGTT
>CAZWFH010000433.1:0-1674 GCA_964632105.1 uncultured Atribacterota bacterium | reverse complement strand
TTGCCCGGGAAATAAAAAATGGAAAATTAGGAAAAATTTATAAAAACGCAGTCTATCAAGGTATAACTCCGGAGTTTTGGAAATCTTGTGATGGGATAAGCTCTGAAAAATATTGGCATATCTGGGGTGTACCGAATTGTGGCAAAGGACAGCCGGAGCAATCAATGCATGTAGCACACGGCACATCTCCTGCAAGATTCAGAAAGGTAAAGGTAGGTGCTTCCAAATGAAAGATATAAATTTTGGTAAAGAACTTGTTAATAAGGTCAAAAATATTCTTAAAAATTACGATTTTGAAATAATTGCCTCAGGGGGCAAAAGTGAACTTACCAGATTTGCAGAATCTTACATTCACCAAAACGTAGCGGAAGCCGATCTAAATTTAACCGTAAAGATAATAAATGAAAATAGAATCGGTGCAGTACAGATGAACAGTATTGATGAGCCTACTATATCAAAAAATATAGAAAAGGCAGTTGAAGTAACCAAGATTACTCCCAAATTAGATTACCATTATCGTTTGCTGACACCTCAATCATACAAAATAAAAAGCAAATATTCTAAAGACACTGCCAACTTTACCCCTCTAGATCGAGCCCAATTGGTAAAACAACTAATAAAAGAAGAAAACAAAAGAGGATATGAGGCGGCGGGAGCCTTTAAAACAGAAGAATCTACCCTTCTGGTGGCTAATTCAGAAGGAGTTTTTGCCTTTGACCGGGGGACTAAAGTAGATTTCAATTGTGTTATCACCCGAGATAATTCTACTGCCCATACCTCGTTTATAGACAACGATATTAATAATTTTAATATAAAAAAAGTAACCGATGAATTATTAGAGACTGCTTTAAAAAATGTAGAACAGATAGAAATTGACCCGGGGGTCTATACGGTTATCCTTTCTCCGGAAGCAGTTTCAGAAATCTTAAACTATGCCGGCTATACTGCTTTTAATGGCAAAACGATTATGGAGGGCAAGAGTTTTATCTGTCACAATCAGGGCAAAAAGATTTTCCCGGAGACTATAACTGTTTCTGATGATCCTTTTGATGAACTTACTATGCCATTACCTTTTGATTTAGTTGGATATCCTCGGGAAAAGATATATCTTATTAAAGATGGAGTAATTAAAGACGGAGTATATGACCATCTTACCGCTCTAAAATATAATAGAAAATGTACCGGGAATACTTTATCACCAGAACACGCTTCCTTTGGAGCCCTCCCTTTTAACCTGGTGATGAAAGAAGGAGATAGCACTGTTGATGAAATGATCTCTGGCACCAAAAAAGGTATCTATATTTCCCGATTTCACTACGTCAATATACTAAATCCTATGAGTGTTCAATTAACTGGAATGACTAGAGACGGGACTTTCTTAATAGAAAATGGGAAGCTGGGAAGGGCAATCAAGAACATGAGATTTAATACCAGTGTAGTAGATATGTTAAAAGCAGTTGATATGATATCCAAAGAAAAACAGACAAAGGAAGGATTTGTCGGCCCAACAGTTGCCCCCTATCTCAGAACCAATAATTTCACTTTTTCCAGTAAAACAAGTTTTTAGAAAATCAGGAACAGAACAACCGTCCCCTGTTCCTGATTCCTGATTTGAGGGAGGTAAAAATGGATAAAATTCAGATATTAAAAGAATTAGTAAATACTTTCGGTATA
>CAZWFH010000432.1:0-1677 GCA_964632105.1 uncultured Atribacterota bacterium | reverse complement strand
TCATTTCTTTCTCCTGCAGAAGCAGTCCAATTATATGATCCTGTAATAACTATTTTATTATCTATTACTGCGAATTTATTATGCATTATAGAATTATTTGAGCTTATTCTTATACCTTCTATGCCATTATTTATAAAGTAACGAGATTTGCTATATTTGGCATTAACTTGTGAGCGATCTAAATATATTTTAATATTCACTCCTCTATCTTTGGCTCTAATTATTGCCTGGGCTATTTCTCTATCAGTAAAAGTATACATAGCAATATTTATAAATTCTTTTGAATCGTCTATATTTTTAATAATTATTGACTCTGGATCATCATAAAGAGAGAAATAGACTTCCGTTTTAGCAAGAGCATTAAAAGAAAAAATGAATAATAAATTAATAATTAATAGAACGATAAAAGTAAATTTAATTTGTTTTTTATAATTAAACATTTTTATAATAAAACCCCATTTTTAAAATACTTATAATTTTAAGCAATTCCTTTTAAGGTTCCTTCTGAGATTTAGGCCTTTCCTTTACGTCCTTTTCCTTTAACCCATCTCTTACTACAATATTGAAGGCCTCTGTTAGACTATGCCTATCCCAGTAGGCAAAATTATATAATTTCTGTAACAGTTCTCCTTTAATATAGAAGGTCATCTTTCTGGTCTTGTAAGTATCGGTTTTAGCATTGGGAGAAGATTTGCTTGTTTTACGTGTAATGTTTGTTTTACGTGTAATATTTGCAATGTTTTTATTACTTACTTTGCTCGTAGTTTTTTTAATAAGTTTATCTTTAAGGTTGATATTTTCCCCTACCGGCATTTTGGCTCCTTTCATTTAAAAATTCCTTCGCTAAATTCTTATAATCAATAGCCCCTTCACTTGAAGGAGCATAACTTAATACACTCTTGGCAAACGAAGGGGCCTCAGCTATCTTTACACATATCCGAATCAATGAATTAAAAACTTTTTCTTTTAGATTGTTCTTAATCTCGTTTAATATCTCGCTGGATAATCTTCTCCGGCCATCATACATAGAGACGACAATCCCGGTAATCCTTAATTTTTTATTTAAGATATTCTTGACCTCATCTATGGTCTTTAATAACTGGGTCAAACCCTGTAGGCTTAAAATTTCCATTTGTAGGGGAATTAATACCTCACCAGCCGTGGTTAGGGCATTTATAGTTAAGATAGATAAGGATGGGGGACTATCAATAAATACATAATCATACTCCTTTAGCCCTTTAAGTCGATCCTGCAATAACTGTTCCCGGCCAATTTTGTTAATTATAGAGACCTCTAAATCAGCTAGCAAAGAAGAGGAAGGAGCAATATCCAGGCCTTCTTTTTTTACAAGTATTGTTTGTATTGTTTGTTTTCCTTGTAATACTTCCACTATGGTGTTCTTTGGATTACGTATCCCAAAAGAGTAGGTAAGGTTGGCCTGGGGATCAAAATCAATTAGCAATATCTTTTTTCCCATCAAGGCAAGGGCTACCCCTAAATTCATGGTGATGGTGGTCTTTCCAGTTCCACCTTTTTGATTGATTACAGTGATTATTCTCATTTAATTTACCTGCAATATACTTGTAATGTTTGTAATGTTTGTAATAATTATAATATCCAACGTGAAAGAGCAATGTTTATACATTAAATTTTCATTTCTTTTTCGCTTTTATTTAA
>CAZWFH010000431.1:0-1681 GCA_964632105.1 uncultured Atribacterota bacterium | reverse complement strand
CCTATCCCCCGCACCCTGCATATGTCGCTTATCGGAGTCAGAGATTTAAGCGTAATAAATACTCCTCCCGAGGACAGATTTCCTATCGCTACTTATATCTGCCGAAGAGACGATAAAGTGATAACAGAAGCTATAAGAAGAGAATTGGACAGAGAGGGGCAGATATTCTTTGTTCATAATCGAGTAAGGAGTATTCAGAAAATAGCACGGGATTTGAATCGGCTCTTTCCTCAAGCCAGAATCGGGATTGCTCATGGACAGATGGCAGAAGAGCAGTTAGAAGATATAATGATTGATTTTTTAGAAAAGAAATATGATATTTTAGTCTGTACTACCATCATAGAGATTGGTTTGGATATTCCCAATGTGAATACTATTATTATCGATGATGCCCATAAATTCGGCTTATCCCAGCTTTACCAACTAAGAGGGAGAGTAGGAAGGACTGACCGACGTGCCTATGCTTATTTCCTTTATCCTTCCTATCGCTCTATTTCTGATACCGCAAAAAAAAGATTGCAGGCCATTAAAGAGTTCAGTGAGTTAGGTTCCGGTTTTAAATTAGCCATGCGAGATTTAGAGATTCGGGGAGCGGGGAATCTGCTTGGCAAAGAGCAACACGGGTCGGTAAGCGAGGTCGGATTCAATCTTTATTGCCGTCTATTAGAAGAAGCGATTAAGGAATTACGGGAAGAAGAAGGGAAGGAAAAGAAAGAAGATATCACCCCGGTTATTGATGTAAAAATAGATGCCTATATTCCCGGAGGCTACATTCCTGATTTAAAACAGAGAGTCTTAATTTACAAAAAATTGGCTGAGATTAAAGATTTAGAAGATTTGGAGAGGGTAAAAGAAGAGTTGAGGGACAGATATGGAATTTATCCCCGGGAGCTAAGGAATTTATTAGAGATAATATATTTGAAGATATTTTTAAGAAAGTTAAGCATTAGTTCCCTGGTAGTAAAGGAAAATAAGTTAATTCTCAGATATCCGCAAAATACTAAGATAAAAGCTAAATTAAGCAGACTGCCTTCTTTTTATCAGCAAAGATTAATAAAAGAAGAGCATAGATTGTCCGGAATTTCTAAAATTAACCTTTCCGGAATTAAATCTGTAGAAATTTTGAAATTTTTAAAGGAGTTTGTAATAAACTTGGCGAAATAGAAAATAGTTAACCAGCTAACCAAATACGGAGGAACAAATGTACGAAAAAGAGAAAGAACTATTTGCAGAAATGATGGGAATAATAGCTAAATTGAGGGGGCCGAAAGGTTGCCTTTGGGATAGGAAACAGACCTTAAAGACTTTAGCTCCTAATATTTTAGAAGAAGCTGAAGAGGTTTCAGAAGCAGTTAAATCTAATGATATAGATAATCTGTGTGAAGAACTGGGTGACCTACTAATGGTTATACTTATGGAGATTGAAATTGCCCAGGAAAAAGGCTTATTTACTTATTCTGATGTACTGACCGGAGCAATAAAAAAATTCGTCAGAAGGCACCCTCATGTCTTTGGCGAAGTAAAAGTAAACACTCCCGAAGAAGCTTTAGCAGTCTGGAAGAAGATGAAAAAAGAAGAAAAAGAAGCAAATAATTAAAAATATTATTAATTTAGATTAAAAATTATATTTAACCTATATAAAATATATGATATAATAAATTGGTTAACTAGTTACTGGTTA
>CAZWFH010000430.1:0-1681 GCA_964632105.1 uncultured Atribacterota bacterium | reverse complement strand
CAACCATATTAACCAACTCCGCCCTTCTCTTTCCGCAAATTTCCATAACTACTCCTAAGCTATCTTTAGGGATATCACAGGTCATAAGTTCTATGGGTTCACATTTCACTCCCTTAATATTTTTAAAAATAACCTTGGGTTTAGAAACCTGAAATTCGTTCCCTTCTCGGCGCATCTTTTCAATAAGAATCGAAAGATGAAGCTCTCCCCTTCCTGAAACATGAAAAATATCTGTCGATTCTGTCTCTTCGACTCTAAGGCTCACGTTGGTTTCAACTTCCTTAAAAAGACGCTCTCTCAAATGGCGAGAGGTGACAAATTTCCCTTCCCGACCAGCAAAAGGACTATTATTGACAGTAAAATCTACAGTCAAAGTAGGTTCATCTATTTTTATTTTAGATAAGGCCTCAGGTTTTTCTCTGCAAGCTATTGTCTCTCCAATATTAGCTTCGCTAATTCCCGCTATAGCCACAATCTCTCCGGCCTCAGCTCTCTTTACTTCTTTTCTTTCTAATCCTTCGAAAAGATAAAGTTTTACTACTTTACTATATACCTGACTTTTATCCCGCTTGATTAAAGTGACTGTTTCCCCCTCCTGAATTTCTCCTCGGCTAATAAGTCCAATTGCTATCTTCCCCACATAATCATCATAATCAAGATTGGTAATCAATAATTGCAAAGGAGAATTATATTCCACTGAAGGAGCAGGTATATATTTTAAAATAGTTGAAAAAAGAGGGGTTAAATTATCCTCTAAAGAATCAGGAGAAAATCCGGATAAACCCGAACGAGCAGAAGTATAAATAACCGGAAAGTCTATCTGCCCATCACTGGTTCCCAATTCAATAAATAAATCATAGATTTCGTTTAAAACTTCAGCAGGACGGGCATTAGGCCTATCTATTTTGTTGATGACTACTATGGGAATAAGATTTAGTTCCATAGCTTTACGCAGGACAAATCGAGTTTGAGGCATAGGCCCTTCAAAGGCATCTACAATCAGAAGAACTCCGTTAACCATTCTTAAGATTCGCTCAACCTCTCCTCCAAAATCTGCATGGCCCGGCGTATCTACGATATTAATCTTTACCCCCTGCCAATGGATTGAGGTATTTTTAGAAAGGATAGTAATTCCTCTTTCTCTTTCCAAATCATTAGAATCCATTACCCTTTCTTTTACCTCCTGGTTATCCCGAAAAGTACCGCTCTGCCTCAACATAGCATCTATCAGAGTGGTCTTACCATGGTCTACATGGGCAATAAGAGCGATATTTCTTATATTTACAGCTTCCATTATTTTAATTCCCTTTTATTTATTACTTATTACTCAGTAAAAATTGCATTGAATACATAGAGCTAAATGTTATCACAATTAAAAGTGATATTCAAGAAAACTTTTTTCTCGTTTTTGCAGGATTTTAATTGTCAAGGGGATAGTTCTTCTAATTGTCAAGGGGACGGTTCTTCTGACAATAGAATACCAAAAGAGTAGGATTAAATATATAAAATATCATGGTCTTCATACTTGACATATAAATCAAACCGCTTCTGGAATATTAAACCATAATTCTTTTTTATAGGATTTTATAAATATTTCCTGCTTACTTACTGCATAAGATAGAAACGGCGATGCAGTTTAATTTCACATCACTTTTGTCTGCCCGGGAGGGTATTATTACTG
>CAZWFH010000429.1:0-1682 GCA_964632105.1 uncultured Atribacterota bacterium | reverse complement strand
AAGAGCACCGGCTATTTGAACATTCCACTGGACGATATAACTTCCCGCTAAATTATTTAATGCTACGGTAATGGGTTGAGATGCCGGGTTAGGGGTTACAATTAAACCGAAAAGAAAATCATTCCAGATAGAAGTGAACTGCCAGATCATGGCGACTGCAAAACCAGGTGTAGATAAAGGAAAAATTATCCATCTGTATATACCTAAAAAATTTGCCCCATCTATTTTGGAGGCTTCTACCATCTCTGTGGGAACTGTTATATAATAATTACGGAAGATTAAGGTGCTTATAGGTACCCCATAGATTACGTGGACTAAAATTAATCCGGGAATTGTCCCGTAAACATGTAATCTCTGCAGAGTAAGCACTAAGGGAATAATAATACTTTGATAAGGAATAAACATTCCGAATAAAATCATAGTAAAAATTAAATCCGAACCACGGAATCGCCATTTAGCTAAAACATAACCATTTAACGAACCAAACAGGGCTGAAATTATAGTAGCCGGTATCACCAACAATACACTGTTTAAAAAACTTCCCGAAAGACCACGAAACCCTCCTTTTGCACTCCCTAACCAGGCAATACGGAAACTTTCAAAATTTAAGCTCCTGGGCAAATTCCACATAGTGCTCAGTCCAACCTCGGAAAAACTCTTCATTCCGGTTACAACCATAATATACATAGGAATAATATAAAAAATGGTAAATATAGCTAATACAATATAGATTAAAAGACGAGTTACGGATATTTTCACTCTATGCCTCTTTGCTGAATGTAGTAATAAGATAAGGAATAATCAATAAAGATACTAATAATAACAATACGATAGCGATACTTGCGCCTTGAGCAAAATGATTTCCTCTAAAAGTGGTGTCATACATAAATAATGCCGGGACATCGCAGGAAAAAGCCGGACCACTTCCGGTCATGGCCACAACTAAATCAAATATCTTAAGGGAAATATGCCCAAGGATAATAATAGCCCCAAAAGTAATGGGTCTAAGAAAAGGGAGGGTAATATAATAAAATATTTTCCATTTACTGGCGCCATCTATTGCTGCTGCTTCTCTCAATTCTAAAGGTATTCCTCTTAATCCGGCAAGATATAAAGCCATAGTATAGCCAGAAAACTGCCAGATAGCGGCGATAGCTACAGCAATTATTCCTATTTTGGGATCAGTATACCAACCAGAATTTAGAAAATTTAGCCCCAGCTTTTCAAATAGTTGATTAACTCCGATATTACCCAATTGAATACTGCCCGGGTTAAAAAGCCAGTGCCAGATAACTCCGCTAACTATAAATGAAACTGCCATAGGTAATAAGAATAGATTGCGGAATATACCCTCACCCTTAATACGCTGATCAATTAGCACGGCCAATAACAAGCCAATTAACAAACAAGAGGCAACAAAAATGACTGTAAAGACGAGGGTGTTATGAAGGTCTATCTGAAAGCGCATATTGGCAAATAACTTTTGATAATTTTTAAATCCTACCAGGGTGTAGTCGGGAAGAACATTATTCCATTTAGTAAAAGATATGAAGCCAGTCCAACTGATAAAACCATAAACAAAAATACCCACTGCCACTATGGAAGGGGTAATAAATAAGATAGGTGTCCACTTATCTCCTTTTATTCGCATAGGCTGCTTCTCCTCTAATTAATTCAGTCTT
>CAZWFH010000428.1:0-1701 GCA_964632105.1 uncultured Atribacterota bacterium | reverse complement strand
TTTTGCCTGGGATAGAGGCAGCATTTGTAGATATTGGAATTGAGAAAAACGCTTTCTTGCATATCGATAAAGCTACAGATGATCAGGATAAAGATAAAGAGTCAGCTACAGAAACCGATTCTAATTTTGCTTCCAAAGCCGCTTTGGATAAAATCAAAGTTAACCAGGAGATAATGGTGCAAGCAGTAAAAGAAGCTATACCTCCTAAAGGAGCACGGGTAACCATTAACATTAGTCTTCCGGGTAGGTATTTAGTTTTAATGCCCAATAGCACAAATGTTGGCATTTCACATAGGATCGAAGAAGAAAAAGAAAGAGAAAGGTTAAAAAAAATCGTTCAAAAGACAAAACCCAAGAATGCAGGATTGATTATTCGAACTGTTGCCTGGGGGAAAGATTTGGAGGATTTTTTGCCCGATCTGGATTTTTTAACCAGACTATGGAATAAGATTAAAAAAAGAGAAAGGAAAGCCAAGGCTCCCATGTTATTACATGAAGACCTGACTCTAACTTATCGGATTATCCGAGATCTGCTTACCGAAGAAGTAAAAGAAATTGTAATAAATTCTAAAAATGAATACAAAAATATGCTAAAGTTTTTAAAGACCCTATCTTTATCGGAATTAGAGCCCAGGGTATCTCTTTACGCAGGAGAAAAGCCCATATTTGAGGAATATAATATTGAAAAAGAAATCAATAAAGGTTTACAAAAAAAGATATGGCTTAAATGCGGAGGATATTTGGTTTTTGACCAGGCGGAGGCCTTAACGGTAATCGATGTAAACACCGGTAAATTTGTTGGTAAAAAAGATATGAGAAAAACCATTTTGAAAACCAATTTACAGGCAGCTGAGGAGATAGGACTTCAGTTAAGGTTACGGGATATCGGAGGGATTATCATAATCGATTTTATCGACATGGATAATCAGGAAGATATAGAAAAGGTAGTAAATAAATTGGGAGAAAGTTTTAAAAAAGATAAAACCAAATCAAATATTGTCCAAAATACTGAATTAGGTCTGGTTGAACTTACTCGAAAGAGATCCAGGAGAGATTTGGAAAACATGTTAAGAACCACTTGCCCTTATTGTTCCGGAACGGGCCGGGTTTTGTCTGCCGAAACCGTAAGCAATATGGTTCTACGCAAGTTAGAAGAGTTGTGTAATACTTCAAGAGCAGAAGCTGTTCTATTAGGAGTACATCCTAAAGTAGAAGAAAATTTATCCGGGGCAAAGATGCTGTTGATTAAACAATTAGAGAAAAAAGGAAGAAAAACTATCTATATCAAATCTTCAAAAAATATTCACATAGAGAGGATAGATGTAGTAGCTGTCGGCAGACTAAAAGAGATAAAGAAAATTAAGCAGATGTTTAAGTAGTTACTTGGTTACCCAGTTACCGGTTAGCTGTTAAATTAGTCATTAATGAGTAGTATTAGAGCGTAAAGTGTAAAGCTAAAAACGCAAAACTAAAACTTAAAACTTAAAATTGAAGAAAAAGTTTTGAATTTTGAATTATGGTTTTTCGCTTTTCGCTTTAAGTTTTTAGTTTAATACTGACGCAATACGCGATATGATATACTATATACTGATTTTTCTATCCGCTCTACGCTAAACGTTCTACGCTATCCTACGATATACGAATAAATTTGACAACCATATCAATATATGCTAAATTTTATAAGCGTCGGTTTCATATCCG
>CAZWFH010000427.1:0-1701 GCA_964632105.1 uncultured Atribacterota bacterium | reverse complement strand
AGGAATATTGGGAGAGAAGTTAGGAATGACAAGGATATTTGCTAAAAATGGAGAATCTATTCCGGTAACTGTAATTTTAGCCGGTCCCTGTCAGGTAATACAGAAGAAGACTATAGAAAAGGATGGTTATAATGCAGTGCAATTGGGTTTTAAGGAAGTGAAAGAGAAAAAAATTTCCAAACCCATAGTTAAGCATCTTAATAAATATAAAGTAAAACCAATAAAGCATATCAGAGAATTTAAGATTGATAATTCTAACAAATATTCACCTGGTGCAGAAGTGAAGGTAGATATTTTTAAAGAAGGTGACAAGGTAGACATTGTAGGTATATCCAAGGGAAAAGGGTTCGCTGGAGCAATTAAGAGACATAATTTTTCAGGGGGGCCTAAAAGCCACGGCCAGAAGGAGTATTTTAGATCAGTTGGATCAATTGGGGCTACAGATGCAGCTCGAGTTTTTAAGGGGCAAAAATTACCAGGACATATGGGAACAGATAGAGTTACGGTAAAAAATTTAGAGGTAGTAAAAATTAACCTCGAAAGGAATTTAGTTTTAGTTAGAGGTTCAGTTCCTGGTGCAAAAGGAGCAGTGCTGGTCATTAATAAAAATGGGTAATTTAAGTATTTTTTTACCAGGGAGGAGGATTGTTTATGATTGCTTTATCAGTTCATAATATTAAAGGAGAAAATGTTGGAGAAGTTTCCCTAAAAGATAATATTTTTAATGCTAAAGTAAATAAATATCTTGTTCATCAAGCGGTTAAGCGTTATTTAGCAAACAGAAGAAGAGGGACCGCTTCTACAAAAAATAGAAGCGAAGTAAGAGGTGGAGGAGCTAAACCCTGGAAACAAAAGGGAACTGGAAGGGCTAGAGCAGGAACTAATAGTTCGCCTATTTGGGTAGGAGGTGGAATTGTATTTGGACCTGCCCCGAGAGATTATTCCTTTTCTTTGCCTAAAAAAATGAAAGTTGCCGCCTTAAAATCGGTACTATCAGATAAGTTAGGTAATAAAGAAATTATAATTGTAGATGAATTATCATTAAAGGAAAATAAGACTAGTAAGATGGTGGAAATTTTAAAGAATTTACAAGCATTTAAAAAACCATTAATAATAATTGAAAAAGAAGATAACGGTATAGTACAAGCAGCAAGAAATATTAAAGGGACACAGGTCTTGCCCGTTTCTAAAATAAATACCTATGATCTTATAAACCATGAAAAGATAATAATTACCAAAAAAGCTTTGAAGCGAATTGAGGAGGTGTTAATATAATGCCTTTAGGCAGAGATATTATATTAGAACCGATAATTTCAGAAAAAACCGTAAGACTAAAAGAAGAGAATAAATATGTATTTAAGGTAGATTGGAAAGTTAATTCTACTGAAATTGGAAAATCTATTGAAGAGAAATTTAAAACTAAAGTTGCAAAAGTAAATATTATGAAGATGCCAGGCAAAAAGAAGAGTCTAGGAAAATACTCTGGAAAGACGTCTCATTGGAAGAAAGCGATAGTTACCCTAAAAAAGGGTGAAAAAATTAAAGAATTAGAAAATATTTAGAGCTTAAAAAGATATTTAAGGATGGTGTAGATTAAATGGCGGAGATAAAAAAATTCAAACCTACTTCTCCTGGGAGAAGATTTATGACCATTTCGACCTTTGATGAAATAACTACTGATAAGCCAGAAAAATCTTTAAC
>CAZWFH010000426.1:0-1707 GCA_964632105.1 uncultured Atribacterota bacterium | reverse complement strand
AAAAATAAGAAGTATAATTATTCTTTTTTATTTTAGAAAAAAAAGAGGAATTTTGCTAATTTTGTAGGATATAAGTAAAGGAATGTAATTTTGATAATTAAGAAAAATTAATTTACTAATTATAAGCAGTAAATGCATAAAAGAAAAGGAGCTTGATATGAAAATAGGATTATATAATCTGGTTTCAGAAGTACATGATGAAGGGTATATTAATAGTACTTTAAAAAGTTTTTTAGCAGATATTGAAGAAAAATTAGGTGAGAAGTTTGAAAATATAAACTTAGAAGACTTTAACCGGAAAAAGTATTTCTCTCTTATCTTTATTAAATCCGGGGGAATTGAGGGGAAGTTCAAACAGATTTTTACTCAAATTAAGGGACCTTACCTGCTTTTATCTAGTGGATTGCACAATTCTTTTGCTGCCTCTTTGGAGATTGCTTCCTTTTTAAAACAGAAAGGAGAAAAAGTAGAAATAATTCACGGAGATAGTGATTATATTGCCAGAAGGATAAAAGAACTTAGTAAAATATTTGAATTGAAAAGCAGGTTAGCTTCAACTAAATTAGGAGTTATTGGCAAACCGTCCGATTGGCTTATAGCCAGCGATGTAGATTATAATAAGGTCAAAGATGTCTTGGGGGTTTCTTTAGTAGATATTGAAATGGATGAATTAGTCAAAGAAATCGGCCAGCACCACCATTTTGCTCATCCTAAATTAAATGATATTAAAAATAAAGGGTTTGATAGTAAATCAATCGATGGAGTATTAAAAATTTATAGCGGATTTAAAGCTATCGTAAACAAATATAAATTTGATGGTATTACCGTAAGATGTTTTGACCTGCTGGAAATTTATAAAAATACCGGTTGTCTTGGTCTTTCATTGTTAAATGATGAAGGAATTATGGCTGGTTGTGAAGGCGATATTCCCGCTCTTATATCTATGGCTATTCTGCATTATTTAACCGATGAGCCTGTTTTTATGGCAAACCCTTCCAGTGTTGATATTAACAAGAATGAAATAATTTTGGCTCATTGTACCCTGCCCTTAAACATGCCTGATAAGTTTTATCTAAAAACCCACTTCGAGTCAGGTTTGGGAGTGGGGATAAAGGGAGTCATCGGGGAAGGTGAGGCCACCATTTTTAAACTTTCCCGAGATGGCAAAGAATATTTCGTGTCCGGGGGAGAAATAATTGAAAATTTAAATAGCGAAAATTTGTGCAGGACTCAAATAAGATTTAGAATGAATGAGGGGGTTAAATATTTTTTGCAAAATTCTCTGGGTAATCATCATCTGATTTGCAAAGGAGATTATAATAAGTTGGTAAGAGAATTTTTTAAATGGTAAAATAGTGATATAAAATAATCATATAAGGAATTTGGATTATGTAAAAAATTCTTATCAGGATTATAAAATAGTAAAAAAATTTCAGGAGACAGTTCAAAAAGGTGACAGAGGACCGTCCCCTGTCACCAGGAGGAGAATTATGGGAGATATTATGAGGCCAGTTTCCTTTAAGCAGTTGCTTCACTGGATAACTGAAGAATATCAGTCGCAGTGGACAATTTTTGGGATACCGGAATCTCAATTTTTTATTAAAGAAAATGGAAAAAGTATTCAGATATTTGATGAGAGTTGTGCTACTCCCGTAGGACCGGCAGCAGGTCCTCATACCCAGTTGACTCAAAATATTGTTGCCGCCT
>CAZWFH010000425.1:0-1708 GCA_964632105.1 uncultured Atribacterota bacterium | reverse complement strand
GAACTTGCCCGCTATCTGAATATTCCTACAAGAATTATCGAGAAACCCCCTTCGCCGGATGTTATGCCAGGTATTATTGATGATGAAGAGGTAATAGGTATTTCTTATGAAAAGATGGATTTAATTTTATTAGCTCTGGAAAAAGGTTGGAAACTTGCCGATATAGTGAAAACTCTGGGGATAGAAGAAGACGAAGCTATTTATCTAAAAAATATGATGCAAAAATCAGAACATATGCGAAGGATTTATATTCCCGATGCTTTTTAAAGGTTTGTAAATATTAAATTTATCTTTATTTTTTCTCAACTACAATAGTACATTTGGTAAGTAAAGCAGCTATGGCACCCACAGCAGCCAATATCGGGGCAACAAGAGCTCCCACGGCGCCTACGGTTAAAGGAAATTCAGCAACTGATTCGCCATCTTCATTGTTAATAATTATTCTTCGGGCATTTCCCTCTTTTATAATTTCTTTAATTTTTTCGATAATATCTTCTCCGGAAACTTTAAATTCTTCTTTTTTATTGGTCATAATCTCCTCACTAATTATTTTTATTGATTTTATTATAGCATAATTACAACCCAAAAAGTAAATAAATTTATTAATCTGGATTCCCGCTTTCGCGGGAATGACATAAAGTGGCGGAATGACAGAGAATGCGGGAATAACAAATTCAAAATTATTATAAAATTAAAATTTACTTAAGAATTATTTTTAAAAAAGAGGGAATTATACTATAATTCTAATATAATGATTAATAGTAATATCGAACGGAAATAATTTTTAAAGGAGAATTATTATGAAAATTTACATTAGTGCTGATATCGAAGGAATTACTGGAATTACTCATTGGGATGAAACCGAAAAATCAAAATCTGATTATCAGAAATTTGCCAAACAGATGACCGATGAAGTTAAGGCAGCATGTGAAGGAGCAATAAAGGCGGGGGCAAAAGAAATTTGGATTAAAGATGCCCACGATACCGGAAGAAATATTAATGCAGCTGATCTTCCGCAAAATATCAAACTAGTTCGAGGTTGGAGTGAACATCCCTATTTAATGGTTCAGGAATTGGACGAATCATTTGATGCTTTATTAATGATTGGTTATCATTCTTTTGGCAGTTCAAGCTCTAATCCCTTATCCCACACTCTAAGTTCTTCCACTTTAAATTATATAAAATTAAACGGAGAGTATGCCAGTGAATTTTTAATTCATGGTTATGCTGCTGCTACTATGGGTGTGCCTGTGGTTTTTATAAGTGGAGATGAAGGAATTTGCAAGGAAGCGAAAAAAATTAATGAAAACATCAAAACCGTGGCGGTAAATAAAGGTGTCGGTAATTCAGTAATCAGTATTCATCCCCAGCTTGCAGTGGAAAAAATTAAAGATAGTGTGGAGTCAATCCTAAAAGGAGATATTGATAAATGTAAGATTGAATTACCGAAGAATTTTAAAGTAAAATTATCATATAAAAAACACGTAAGGGCATTTAAAGCATCTTTTTATCCGGGAATGAAACAAATTTCTTCTACCGGTTTAGTATTTGAGACAGATAATTATTTTGAAGTTTTACGAATGTTATTATTTGCGATATAAAAAATTCAAGTCGAGAAAATTTAGTGTAGAGAAAAAATAATTTAAAAATTTCTAATTTTATTAAAATAAAGCAGGATTTTTGAAATCCTTGTCGAATAGATATGTAG
>CAZWFH010000424.1:0-1709 GCA_964632105.1 uncultured Atribacterota bacterium | reverse complement strand
ACTCCTGACCTTGAATTCTTAGCTCTTTTTTTTCTCTTTCTTCTTCACTATATACAATATACTCGATACTATTTTCCTATCCCCATTTTACTCCAAAACAAAAAAATTAAAAAGAATTAATCCGATTTTAATTTTTCTATCTTATTTTTTTCCGTATTTTTCTTTTTTTCACACTCCACGCTATAACACTCGATACTCAATGCTTTCTTATTTTTATCTTTATAAATAAAGAAGAATAATATATAATAAATTTGTGCCGATTAGAAAGCAATATAATAATATAACGAGGTGAAGAGTAATTTTACACTTAATCTTATTTCTTCTGACTATAGTTTCTTGTTTTTTTGTAGGTGGTATCTGGTATGCCCTATTTTTAATCACTATTCTACTTTCTCACGAATTAGGACATTTCTTTGTTAGTAGAAGATATGGGGTAGAAGTCACTCTTCCTTTTTTTATCCCCTTCCCTCTATCTCCTTTTGGTACTTTAGGGGCAGTTATCAAAATGAAAGGAACTATGCCCAACCGTCAAGCTTTATTTGACATCGGGATAGCCGGACCTTTTGTAGGTTTAGTCCTCACTATTCCTACTATAATAATCGGTCTTAAATTATCAGAAGTAGCGGTGATTTCAGAAATTGGAGGGCCAGTTATTCCTCTGGGAAGTTCCATACTGTTCTCATTTATAGAAAAAATAATGTTCGGTCATCTTCCCGAAGGGCAGGATATAATCCTGCATCCTATAGCTTATGCCGGCTGGGTGGGATTGTTCGTAACTGCCTTAAATCTCCTTCCTGTTGGACAGTTAGACGGCGGACACGTAATTTATTCCTTGTTCGGCAAAAATAGCAAAATTGCTTATTATATAACCTTGGGTATTTTAGGCCTTATCTGTATATTTGTTAATCCGGCGTGGTCCTTATTATTTATCTTACTTCTTATATTTGGATTTAATCACCCTCCACCATTAGATGATTTCACCTCATTAGATAAAAGAAGAAAAATATTGGGAATCTGCGCTTTAATTTTCTGTGTCTTATCTTTTACTCCTGTACCTTTTCAAATATAGTAAAAAGTTTCCCCCAACAAAACTTGACAATTATAATTGTGCATGCTAATATTTTTTCAAAATTAAACATATTATAGTGGGAGTGTACCTAGGGTTCCGTTCTCTCTAATTAAGGGAAGTCTGGACCAAGCGGCACAAGGCATTTTGTTCATTTATAAATGCTACACTTTCGGGATAAAAGCCTGAAGGATAGGTTCCATGAATTCGAACCAATTCTTCGGGTTTTTTTATAATTTTTTACATAATATTTGGTATGTTTTGTAAAATACCCAAAAAAATATAAAATATTTTCAAAAAAAAGAAGGATTTTTTATTTAAATGTAGTATTAATATAATAAATACTAAATATAATATAATTTTCTCTAAGCAAACTAAAAAATATCTTACTAAATCAATTAATCTAAAAGTAACCTGCAAATAAAGAAGAGAAAGAAAGAAGGTGATTCCGAGGAAAAATATTATTTAAATTAAAAAAATGAGGGGGGTGAATATTAGAATAAAAGATATTTTAATTAAGCATAATTTATTCTTTTATATTTTTACATAACAGAAAATTTCTTTTAAAAAGTGCACTAACTTGTTATCAACATTTTAAAATTACAAAATTATTTAGTATAACAATTGAAATAATAATATTTAA
>CAZWFH010000423.1:0-1718 GCA_964632105.1 uncultured Atribacterota bacterium | reverse complement strand
ACGGTGGTGTGAGAGGACGGTAAATGAATTAATCATTTACCTCCTACTTGATTATTTCTATAAATTTTATTGAAAAAAGGATTTTTAAAAGATTTATAGTATAATAAATACAGAAATTATATTAATGCAACGAAGTGTCTTACAAACCTACCGATTTGGAAACATAAACGAAGTAGTTGGGTTATTTTAAGTTAAGTGAAATTGCTCGCTCAATGAAAATATGCAAAGGAAGTAAACAAAATGTGGATAACAATTATTAGTGTTGCGGTTGCAATAATAGGGACTGCTTTCGGAATCTTCATTGGGCTGAGATCGAAGCAAGTATTTCGACCTGTATTAACATTTAATAATGGTCTGCTATATGCGGATCAGGATGCTATCCCAAGGCCCTATAAAAAGGTTATCAAAAAAGCCGCTATATCCACACTAATTTATGGGGCAAACATTAATCAAAATAGCGAGGTAGCATTTCTATGTCCATATTTGATGATAAACAACAGTAAATTGCCCATTTACAATATAACATTGCAGCTACAGTATGCCTCGAAATATGCTATAAAAAATGAGGAGAAAATAATTGGTACAATAGATAAAGGTATGGAGTATGAGGTGCACGTCCTTGGTTCCCCTCCAGAGTGGTATAAGTATCGCGAAGTTCAGATACTTGATTCAATGGCTCAAATCCGCTATACAATTCCTGTCTTGAGACCGGGAGAGAAAATTGTCATCCCAGATCCAATCAAATTTACCAAATTTAATCATTGTGGAAAATTAGATAATGGAGATTATGGTGTAAACAAAGAGTTAGCGAGAAAATTAAGGGAAATTAGGGAACTGTGCGATTTTTGTGTTATTGATGTTTTTGTTTACTCTGAAAGTTGTCCTCCTCTTTCAAAACGAATTAAACTGTTGTGGTTTGATACTGGTTCAGCGGAAGAATTGGTATCACTCACTAACGATGCTATAAAGGCATTTTGGGGCGGGAAATGGCCTAAGCCTGGTCTATATTTCCATTTCCGCCCTTGGCCGATACGTGCGGAAATTATGGTAAAAGAACATGGAGAAGCAATTATTCCAAAGTTAAAGACAGTTAAGATATCAAAAGAGAGATACTTTTATTGGGAAAATCCATTGGAGTCTGAAAGAAATATAGTTACTTTTGGAGTGCCATCTTGGAATTATTACCAATTATCTCCCAATATTGATCACGATGATCTAATTTTGAGATCTGGCTTCCAGAGAGTAATTAGTAAAGAACAGATGCAAAAATTGAGAAACATTTTCAAGAGATTATTTAAAAAATGATTGGCTCGCAACTTCACTTAACAGCGGATAAAAGGTTGCGGTGCCAAACACCTCCTCCCAAATTGCCTTTGGCAACTTCTTTTATCCGCAAAACATTATGCGACAGTCCCAAAAAAAGAAAAATTTTATAGTAAATAATGAGGTCAGATAAAAGGATAAACCGATGCAAATGATCACACTAATTAACCAAAAGGGCAGGGTAAGTGAAAAATTTTTCTAAACGATTAACAAATACTGCTAATTATTTCTTCTAACTTACAATACACTTTTTCAGTTTCCTCACTCATACAAAAGTTGCGAAAGTCGTCCTGTCTGGGGAGCCTGACATTTCCCAGCCCTTTGGCTTTTGCTGAAGGGCTTTTCTAGTGCGCCCAGCATGGGTGATTACTTGTCGGTGAAAGTCCGATATGGGG
>CAZWFH010000422.1:0-1719 GCA_964632105.1 uncultured Atribacterota bacterium | reverse complement strand
TGCTCGAAAATTATCTGGAAACTATCTTTTGTTTTCCGGTATTTTTTAAAATATAACCGAGCATTATCTAAAGGAGTTAATTTATCGTTTAGCGGGATGGTTATATTTTTCTGCCGGGGAGAATAATAGTTGATAGTAATAATTTCTTTGTCTCCTCTTTTAATGCTGGAAAGGTTTGCTTTTATCAGTTCACCGCTTATCTTATATTTTTTGCAATTTTTTACTTCTTCCAGTTTTTTTTGGCAATCGCTTATCTTATTATTTATTTTAACCATATTTTTTCTGATTATCTGGTCTAACTTATTTTGCATAGATAATATTTCACGTTCTTTTTCCAGCTCGGTAAATAAGGATTCCAGGCACGAATTCGCTTCATTAAAAGTTTGCTTATGGTATTTGGGAAACTGCACTGAATCAATTATAGACCAGGCTTCTATCTTTTTAGATAGAGGATTTAAAAAGAGAGCCGGCTGAAAATTATAATTTTTAATATTAGTTATAATTTTATTAAAAGAAATCAAGAGCATTTCTAAATCTACCGCGGATGCACCAGATGCATTCATCTCCGGGGATAAATTTGCCTGAAGAACTACTTCTTTTGCGCTCTGAGGGCTTATTCCTATAAAACTGTCTTGTATCAACTTCCACAAGCTTAAACTTTTATTTTCTGCGGATAGAGAATTAAAAATATTAAAGAAGTCTTCACGGTTAATGTTTAGAGGGTCTATTTTGTTTTGAGAAGGAGGAGGGATATAGAGCTTTCCGGGCAAAATATCTCGGTATCTGCTGATATTGGAATCTATTAATTTTATACTGGTTTCTATGGTTTTATCTTCTTTAAGAAGAATCATATTACCGTGTTTGCCCATAAATTCTACTACTAATATTTTATTCTGCACTTTGCCAAATTTTTGGTAGGGTCTGATAATAAAATGTAAAATACGGTCAAAATCAGGATGCGTAATATCGATTATTTTTGCTCCCCTTAGCTGATATTGCAGAAGAGTTAATAAAGGGGAACTGATAGTCTTTTGTTTATTTTCTAATTCGGTAAAGTAAATTTCCGGAAGCGATGGGTCAATGGAAATATGGATATAAAAGGTTTCGCTTTTTTTATTTGTGTCATTTAAGGCAAAAAGCTTATCAGGTTTTACTTCAATAATAATTTTATATTTTTTAGTCTGAATTAGGCTTATTATCTTTCCCTCTTTAAATTTCTCCAGAAGCTCTTTTCTCATTGCCTCTAAAGCGATACTGTCCAGGGACATATTAATCTCCTTGCTGTAATATTTAACTTTAATATAATCTATTATAGAGGTATAATCAAGAAAATAAAAATGACAAAGGACCGTCCCCTGTCATTTTCGTACGCGATACGCAATACGAAATTATTTGACAAGCAGCAGGTATTACCATAAAATTAATGTGAAGTTTATAATTTTTCAAAAAATAAAACAGGTAAAGGGGAATAAAGTTGATTAAAAGTATGACCGGTTACGGTGTGGGAAGGGTTAAAGCAGAAGACGGAGAATGCCTGGCAGAGATAAAAAGCTTAAACAATAAATACTGTGATATAAATATAAAAAATAACTTTCAATCTTTGGAAATTGAACAAAAAATGGAAAAGTTAATAAAAAACAGAGTCTCAAGGGGAAAGGTTAATATTTTAGTAAAAGTTGAAAACTATGGCCTAACCGAAGAGAAGATAATATTAAATGA
>CAZWFH010000421.1:0-1729 GCA_964632105.1 uncultured Atribacterota bacterium | reverse complement strand
GATAGTGGGCGAGTTCCCTTACCTGAGTTTTATATAAATTCAGAAGGGGCATAATGTCAGTGGCATCATCACACCCATGTTTTACAAAATAGCCAATTTTATATTCACTCTTATTGCCTGCCCCCACTACCAACCTATTCTCTAATTCTGCATAAAGATAGAGCAGTATCATTCTTAACCTGTGTTTTGCCCGATAATAGGCATTGCCTTTAGCCAGATAAGAACTATATTCTTTGTCCTTAAACCCTGAAAGGCTCTCTAAAAAAGGAAGCTTCCCCGTCTTTCTCTCATAGAAATGATACGCTTTTCTAACTAAGGCTCCTTTTAATTTCCCTAAAGAAAGAAGTTTATCCAAAGGAAACAGTTTATATACGCCAAGTTCTTCAAGATAAGGAGTAATATCAACTAATTTTGCTTCAATCCCCAGTCCTTGGGCAAAGTTTAAGGCATCCTTTGTATGTTCTTTTTTCGAATCTTTCTCCGGCATAATCAAAGCGAAGGTTTTCTTCGAACCAAGTGCCCGCACGCATAAAGCCGCAATAACTGCCGAATCAATACCCCCGCTTAATCCCAATATTACTCCCTCTCTTTCTAATTTATCAGTATACTCTCTGATAAAATTCCCCAAAGAAAGAGCCACCTTCTCAGGATCAATCTTCATTTTGGCCTTCAATTCTTCTAAAAAAATTTCACTCATTATTTTTTGCCATCCTATGAAATATTTTTAAAATTTCCCTTTATGCATTTTTTTCTAATACTGCATATATTTTACAAGCTCAATTTGACCTTGTAATTCATTATCATCAAATATCTTACTCCTAAGAGGAAGGGCTAAGTCCGGGTCAATAACCCATTCGGCTATCATTTTTTCCTCTTCATCAGCCTGAAAGAGCTGGCAGACAAATCCTTCTCTTCCCGCAATTTTTTCTTTTCCTATTACCTTTATTATACCTGCTCCAAAGAAATTCATCTTTTCTCCTACCTTTAAATCCATCTGACTGAAGAAGAAACCATAGGCAGGATTAATCACCAGCATATTCAAGGATATTCCGTAACTACCCATTAAGCCAAAAGCCGTCTCTGGGCCTAATTCGTCTTTGGTCAGAGTTCCTTTGGTAGTATAACTAACTTCAAAGACCTCTTCGCCGCTTGCGGATTTTTCACTACTTTCTTTGATATCCAGAATATAGGTAGCTTCCTCTTTCTCCTTATCTTCTTCCAATAAAATTTTATATTCAAAATACTCATTTCCTTTAAACTGGTAAGGCTCCCATTTTTCTGCCCAGACTACCTGTCCTATTCCAAATAAAAATAACCCTATTAGCACTATAACTATAAATTTTTTACCTATCCCTCTCATTTCATTATTCCTCCCTTTTTTAATTTTTCTTTACATATTTTAAACTTCGACAAAGGACTTAAAAATCTTTCTTTTTTAGAAAAGTTTTTATTAATAATCCTCTAATTCTGTATACATATTTGTCTCCTTTACTTAGTTAAAAATCAACTTTTCTATTCTTCTCTTTTTTTCCTTTTTAATTAAACTATCCCCTGTTATGCTCAGGAAAGCCTTGTAAATAAAGGGTTTCAGAGGAGGAAAACAGGAACAGATAACCGCCCCCTGTTCCTTATATTTTCTATTCACGATCGGCCTTTTTAAAAGGAGGTTTAATTGGTTTTTTATAAGGCAAAGGAATATACTGAACCGTTGGACGTTTTCCCGGATTTT
>CAZWFH010000420.1:0-1732 GCA_964632105.1 uncultured Atribacterota bacterium | reverse complement strand
CTTCTTTAAGTCGTAGAGATCCCTTAAACTCTACGCTTTCATTTTCTCCATTATGTATCAAATTTAGCAAGTTGTTCATTTCATCTCTTCTCGAAGTTGATTATTCATGGTTTTTCATTCTCCTTAAAACATTTACTACACTACAGAGTCGGGTAAAACAGAAACTTTTAGTTTAATTATCTTTTCCCTAAGCTTATTCTTTCGTGGAACAGGGGACAGTTCTCTGTTTCACTAATCTAATAATCAGTTAATTATTGAATTGTTGAAAAACCCTTATAATATAAGCCTTTTGAGCTATATCTAATATAACGCTCCTCACGGCGTTTATTTGGGAAAAGATAGGGTTTTACCTTAAGGACCTCAAAAAAATGCGTTATACGCCTTATACGTAGGTTTCTTCTAAGAGCCTTATATACCAACCCTTTCAAGAGCTAAAAAAGCTATATTTGGTACTTTTTTACTTGTTTTTGCTATTATTTGCGTGATGAATATTTTCTATATTTTTGAGAGAACTCTGAAACCCTTATATTATCTATGTTTTTAGAACATGTGAATTTTATACAATAAAGACAAAAAAGGTGTAAATTACAAGATGCAAGATGAGATTACTTCGGTCGTTTCACTCCCTCGTAATGACCCCGGTAAAGCAAGGCTTTACAGGGCAGGCAGAAAAAGCCTCACCCCCACCTTAATCCTCCCCCCTCAAGGGGGAGGATAGATTATATGTTCAGGATATGAACTTGAAGATATTATATTATAAAAAGAGGAGGGTGTCAAATAAAATAGTAACATTGATGCAAATCCATCAACCTTTTCTAATATATTTTTCCTAAAAGAAATATCTGCGCAAGGCCCCCAAGAAACATAATCCTTCCACTTTGCCCATTGAAATGGTTGTAAGAAGGGCATTTTAGATGCTCATTAAATATATTGCGATCCACTTCACAATCTGAATCTATAAATAAGATAATAGGAAATTTAGCAACCTTTACTCTTCCAGGAATTCTCTCATATGATTGAAAGTTTATAAGGATTTTGCCTTTGCTAATATCTATAATTTTTTCTGCTAGAGAATTAAGCATCAAATACCCTCCATTTTTTTGATATTTGTTGAAACTTTCCAGGTGGAGCACTATCATCAGCAAAACGGCAGAATCTATGTCCTCGCATCTATAAGTTCCTTACGGGGCTGAGATGATATATCTCCTCCACTATCGACTGCCTGATGGCTTAACTATGTTGCTTAAGGTAGGGCAGAAGTTCATCTACCTGCATAGCGGACGGACACCGGCTAACTATCGTAAATGCTGAGCACACATACAAAAGCCTCCTAACATAAATATTAGGAGGCTTATAATTAAACCTTTATGTGCTATTTTGCATACGATAAGAGAATACATTTCCCGCCATTGGCTGCCCTCACTCGAGCAAAAGAGGTAATGTTTTTGTGTGGAATAAAATTGTTCGCCATCACCAGATTTCTTTTCCAACCGCTGCTCCGCTATCAAATTCTCCGTGAAGATTGTTTTTAGAGACGCCTTTTAAAAGTTTTTCGAGCGAATATCCTTTTTCGCCAATTGGCCTAATAATGATACTATCCTTATCGATAGATAAATCAACCATTTTATTTAGCTTCAGGTTTGCATCCAATGCAAATAATTTGGGAATTCGTAATGCCAGGCTGTTGCCCCATTTTTTAATCTTAGTTTGCATATAAGCACTTTCCTTTCAA
>CAZWFH010000419.1:0-1742 GCA_964632105.1 uncultured Atribacterota bacterium | reverse complement strand
AAAATGGGGCTGGCAAATCGACTTTGATGAAAATAGCGGTAGGGGAATTGCTGCGCGATACCGGGATTATTAAAGTATTTGGCCAGGAAGCTCAAATTAATTTTCCTTCTGACGGCTATCATTATGGAATTAGTTTAATCCATCAGGAATTTAGTTTAGTTCCTACTTTAGATGTGGCTCAAAATATTTTTTTAGGCCGAGAATTAACCAGAGGACATTTATCCTTTATAGATAGTAACTTAATGTATAAACAAACCGAGAAAATTTTAGATTCTCTTAAGATGTTCCACTTAGATTCCCACTTAAAGATAAGAGATTTAACTGTTGCCCAGAAGCAAGTGGTAGAAATTGCTAAAGCCTTATCTTTAAATTCTAAAATTATTATTATGGATGAACCTACTGCTGCCTTAACTTTAGAGGAAACCAGCCGTCTCTTTGAGGTAGTTCGTGGACTAAAAGCCAATGGGGTTACCACACTTTTTATCTCTCATCGTATAGAAGAGATATTTGAGATAGCTGATAAAGTAAGTATTCTGCGGGATGGAGAATTAATCTTGACTAAATCAGTAGCTCAGATTGACCGTAATCAGGTGATTAATAATATGGTCGGTCGTTCTTTAGAGTTTATCTTTCCTCCTAAGGCCAAACAGAAAGAAGAGAGTAAAGTAATTTTTGAAGTAAAAAAAATCAATAAAGAAAGACAATTTTCAGATATCTCCTTTCAACTTAAAGAAGGAGAAATTCTTGGTCTGGCTGGTCTAGTAGGTTCTGGTCTTTCTGAGCTAGCTCTGGCTATCTTCGGTCTAAACCATTTAGATACAGGAGAGATATATATAGAAGGATAAAAAGTAGATGTAAATTCCCCTTTTAAAGCCATTGAACACGGTCTGGCTTTACTACCGGAAGACCGAAGGAAATTGGGACTGGTCATTGTTAGAAGTGTATTAGAAAATCTTACTCTTCCAGCACTTTATTGGGATATTGCTAAAAAATATTTTATTGACTTGAAGAGAGAATTGTTGAAGGCCAAAGAAGCACAGAAGGAATTATCTATTCGTTTTGCTTCCTTTTCCCAGAAAGTAGAGTCTTTAAGCGGAGGTAATCAACAGAAGGTGGTGGTTGGTAAATGGTTGCTCACCAGGCCTAAGATTTTGATTATGAATGAACCCACCAGAGGGATAGATGTAGGAGCTAAATTAGAAATTTATAATATTGTTAATACTCTGGCCCAAAGAGGGATAGGAATAATCTTTATCTCTTCTGAGTTTTCGGAAATATTAGGAATTGCTCATCGAGTTTTAGTAATGAGCGAAGGAAGAATTACTACAGAATTAGATCCGGAGAATTCAACAGAAGAAGATATTTTAAAATTTGCTACCAGAAAAAAGGTGTCTTAATATGAAAAATTTACAGTTTAAAGACATGATTCGGCGATATGGAATATTAATTGGTTTAATCGGATTAATTACTGGATTTTCTGTTTTATCCGATCGATTTTTCACTATATCCAATATGCTTATTGTAATGAGACAGACTTCTATTGTTGCTTTTCTGGCTGTGGGTATGTCCTTTGTAATTCTGGGGGCTGGCATAGATCTCTCTGTAGGTTCTGTTTTAGCTTTCTCCGGAGCAGTAGGAGCAGGAGTAATGCAAAACGGGGGAATATTTTTTGGCATTCTTGCTGGACTGGCTCTGGGAACTGCTTTAGGGGCTTTTAATGGAATAGTAATTACTAAATTAAA
>CAZWFH010000418.1:0-1752 GCA_964632105.1 uncultured Atribacterota bacterium | reverse complement strand
GAGCTTATGAAAAGATAACTTTGGTTTTAGAGAATTTACCCATTGATATAGAAACAATTTACCACCAGGGAGGATTAAATAATATCCCGGGAGTTGGTGAGGGTATTGCCAAAAAGATTGAGGAGTTTCTGACAACCGGTAAGCTTGAGTATTACGAAAAATTAAAAGAGACAATACCTGACGGAGTGGTAAAACTCATAGATATTCTTGAAGTGGGGCCTAAGACAGCCAAACTTTTGTATGAACAATTAGGTGTAGACAATATAGAAAAGTTAGAAAAAGCAGTTAGGCAGCATCAAGTTAAAGATTTGCCAGGGATGGGCGAAAAATCGGAAACTAATATTTTAAGAGGAATAGAATTATATAAAAGGCGAAAAGAAAGAGTTCTTTTAGGTACTGCTTTGCCTTTAGCAGAAGAGATTGTGGAGAATTTGCGTCAGTTAAAAGAGACGGATAAAATAAATTTTGCCGGTAGTTTAAGACGTAAAAAAGAGACTATCGGAGATATTGATATACTGGTCACTTCCCAGAAACCTGAAAAAATAATGAAAACATTTACCTCTTTACCTCACGTTAGAGAAATTTTAGCTGAAGGGCCTACCAAATCAAGCGTTATTACTAAGGATGATATTCATATTGATGTAAGAGTAGTAGAGCCAATAAGTTTTGGAGCAGCACTGCAATATTTTACCGGGTCCAAAGCCCATAATATTAAATTAAGAGAATTAGCTATAAAGAGGGGTTTGAAGATAAATGAATACGGAGTGTTTGATTCTAAAAATGGCCAGAGAATAGCTGGGAAAAAAGAAGAGGAAGTATATCGAATTTTAGATTTACCTTTTATTCCTCCAGAATTAAGAGAAGACAGAGGAGAGATTAAGGCAGCACAAGAAAATAGATTACCTCAACTGATAGAATATTCCCAGATTAAAGGTGATCTGCATCTTCATACTAAGTGGAGTGATGGGGCGTATACCATTAAACAGATGGCAGAAGCAGCCAAGAAGAGGGGTTATAAATATATCGCCATTACTGACCATTCACAATCATTAAAATTTGCCGGTGGGTTAACCGAAGAGAGACTTAGAGAACAAATAGAAAAAATTCGAAGATTAAACCAGGAGTTAAATAATTTTACTGTTTTTACCGGGATTGAAGTAGATATAAAATCAGATGGTAGTTTGGATTTTTCTGATGAAATATTGAGCAAATTAGATGTGGTGATTGCAGCAATTCATTCTGGTTTCAAACAGGAGAGTAAAATTATTACGGGAAGACTTGTTGGGGCTATGCAAAACAGATTTGTAAGCATTATCGCCCATCCTACCGGACGCTTAATCGGATACCGTGAATCATATCAAGTAAATATTGATAAGATAATGGATATGGCTGCGAAGACGAGAACTATTTTAGAGATAAATGCCTATCCGGAAAGACTTGATTTAAATGATGTCTATTGCCGGATGGCTAAAGACAGGGGAGCGCAGTTAGCTATTGAGACTGATGCTCACAGTATCGAAGGATTAGAATTTATGAATTTAGGTGTAGATGTCGCCCGCCGAGGATGGCTGGAAGAAAAAGATATCGTAAATACCCTACACTTAAATGAATTATTAAAGAGACTGAAAAGAAAATTATAAATTCTTTTAATAATAAGTTGTTTTCTCGTTTTAATATTTGACAATTCAGTAAGTTATTGTTATATTTTAGTCAAATAAAATTTTAAAAATTAAATAATAGATACTCGTATAA
>CAZWFH010000417.1:0-1754 GCA_964632105.1 uncultured Atribacterota bacterium | reverse complement strand
TTAGCAACACGATTAGGATTCTTATTAGTTTCTGCTGGTTGTGCTATTGGACTGGGCAATGTTTGGCGTTTTCCTTTTATCACTGGAAAGTACGGTGGAGCTGCTTTTGTAGTGGCTTATTTGATTTTCTTAGCTATTTTAGGTTTCCCAGTTATGGTAATGGAATTTTCCATGGGTCGAGCCAGTCAATTGAACCTTGCTGGAGCAATGAAAAAATTAGAACCAAAACGTAGTGTATGGCATATATATGGTTATGCAGGTATTTTAGGTAATGTTGTTTTAATGATGTTTTATACTACGGTTGCCGGATGGGGTTTCTATTATCTATTCCGTACTTTATTCGGAGGATTTAAAGGACTTTCCCCCGATCAAGTAGGAGCAGCTTTCGGAGGATTATTAGGAAATACTTGGGTATTAATATTCTGGATGGCTATAGTAGTATTGCTTGGATTTGGGATATGTGCTATGGGACTACAAAAAGGAGTGGAAAAAATTTCCAAATTCATGATGTCCTCACTATTTTTTTTACTAATCGTTATGATTATAAGATCGGTTACCTTAGAAGGTGCCAGTGCAGGAATTTCATTTTATCTAAAGCCAAACTTTTCTCAATTAAGCTGGGAAGGTATTACGGCAGCTATGGGGCAGGCATTCTTTACTCTTAGTTTAGGAATTGGTAGTATGACTATCTTTGGTAGTTATATCGGAAAAGAAAGGTCCCTTGCCGGAGAATCGATAAACGTCATAATACTTGATACTTTAGTAGCTCTTATGGCTGGTTTAATCATCTTTCCCGCTTGTTCTGCTTTCGGAGTAGATGCTGGTGCCGGTCCTGGGCTTATCTTTGTTACTTTACCTAATATATTTAATAAAATGTTAGGTGGGCAATTCTGGGGCACCCTCTTTTTTATCTTCCTAACTTTTGCGGCTATGACTACGGTTGTTGCGGTTTTTGAGAATATTATGGCTTTTACTATGGATGAATGGCGGTGGGAAAGGAAAAAAGCAGCCTGGATTAATGGCATAACTCTCTTTATTCTTTCTCTTCCTTGTGCTCTTGGTTTTGGACTCTGGAGTGGATTCCAACCTCGAGGAGCAGGAAGTGCTGTATTAGATTTGGAAGATTTTATTGTCAGTAATAACCTTTTGCCTATCGGTTCTTTGGTCTTTGTTCTCTTTTGTTCCTGGAAATTTGGCTGGGGTTGGGATAATTTCATTAAAGAAACAGATACTGGAACTGGCATAAAATTTCCCAAATGGACTAGAACATATATAACTTATATTTTACCGATTATCATTTTATTCCTCTTGTTAAAAGGATGGGGAGTATTCTAATCTGCTTAGTTTAAAAAAGGGGGGTATTCTTACCTCCCTTTTTTTATTATTAAATTTCTCTTTAGTTTTCTTTCTTTAATAAAAAAGGGGAATGAAGTTTGAACTCCCAAAGCACCTGCTTGATCTTATTCTTGGTTTCATGCAACATTTCTTCTGCGGTCTTTCCTAAATAAATAGTTTCTGAATTATCTAAAGAAATTATTCTAATATTTCGAACCAACAGCGTAGAGGTGGACCCCTCTGATAAAACATTTATTTCATAAGGAGCTAAATCGATGCTAATAAATTTATCCAGATTTTGTGCAGCTTCTATCATTTTAAGGTAAATTTCCTCTCCCTTAGGAAAAGTTAAAGTTAACACAGAAATATCATCAATACAAATAACACCCGTATAAAAAGAATCTTTTAATATATATTTA
>CAZWFH010000416.1:0-1761 GCA_964632105.1 uncultured Atribacterota bacterium | reverse complement strand
TATAGTATATGAATCTTTTGGTGAATTATCAAAAGCATGGATTATATCTCTTAATCTAGAGACTTGGAGAAAAGAGCTATATAAGAGAGTATTACTAAAAGTAGACCGGGAGACATTAAATAAAATTGTTACCGAATTTGATGCCGATTCAAAAGGGATACTCTGGTTTCTTTATGAGAACAGACACGCAAGAATCGACACGTTAGCCAAGCTCATAGAGGCTCCTACCCATATGGATATTTTACTTAAAATAAGGGAGATTATAAATCCAACAGCTGAAAAGATAATCGGCTATCCTATACTCTCATTCGAGAGTTCAAAAGTTGACCTGGAAACTGGCGAGAAAGTTACATTTAGTTGGTGGCTCGCTGGTCAGCCTCATAAAGAGAGAAAGGAGCCACTTCTGGACATATTTGATGAAGGTGCTGACCTAATAGTCTATTTAGAGCTGTTAGGTATTAAAGAAGATAAGTTACGGTTAAGGGTGGCGAATAATAAACTTATTATTGATGCAGATAAAGATTATCATAAAGAAATTTCTCTTCCTGTAGTGGTTAATACAAATAGTTTTATCAAGAGGTATAAAAATAATATATTGGAAGTCAGGTTAAAAAAGCAGATTACAAAACAGTTTAAAAGCAACTAAAGATAGAATAAATAATAATAAACTGAATAATTATGTAGATAACTGAAATCCTTGATGATATATGTAAATTAAAGAAGGATTTTGAAATATTGGCAGAAAAAATACTTACCTGGAGGTACTACTTATGTTTCAAGAAAAAGATAAATATCGTTTACTGATAGAGAACCTGCCTGATGGATTAGCTTATTGTAAAATGGTCCGGGATAGTACCGGAAAACCGGTGGATTATATCTTCTTAGAAATCAACTCATCCTTTGAGGCCCTGACCGGGCTTCCAAGAGATCATATTATTGGCAAAAAGGTGACAGAATTAGTGTCAGGGGGACGGTTCTTCTGACAATATAGATTCCCACTTTTGTGGGAATGACAGAAATTGGTCAACTAATGGTTACAGGGGGTCTTCACATTTGACATAAACTAATCTTAAATTAAGCAGCTTGTAAGCTTATGTCAAATGTGAAGACCTGAACTTCCCATCTGAAAAATCAAGATAATTTTAAACTTTTTTATGCAACTTTTTTTAATTCTTTTCTAACAATATGGTTACTACCCAAAAAGTACCTAAAGAATCCATATTTCAAAAATATTACAATAATATCAACTAATACTAACTTGTAAGGCTAAATTATTTTACTTATAGCACCTTGAAAACTTAATCAGCAAAAATGGCTAAAACCCTTTATTTTACTTGCGTTTTATGGTATAATAAATCATAAAAATACTAATAAATAAAGGAGGTTACCAATGTCCTTTCACCTAAATAACGCACAACAAATGGCCATCAATGATTCCCTGTTATCACTTACCGAAAGAGAAAGAAAACATCTTATGAGCTCCTGGGCAGAAACCTTCAGTAAAAAGATATTCCCCTTCATAGAGGAAGATAGATTTAGTGTATTATATAGTGATAATCCTGCCTCCCGGCCTAATAATCCAGTAAATATCTATTTCGGACTTCTCATCTTAAGGGAGATCTTTAACCAATCAGATGAAGAAGCCCTTAATTCTCTAATGTTTGATATCCGATACCAACATGCCTTACATACTACCAGCTTCCAAGAACAACCGGTATCCAAAAACAGCCTTGCCAATTTTCGGGCAGCGGTATATAAATA
>CAZWFH010000415.1:0-1761 GCA_964632105.1 uncultured Atribacterota bacterium | reverse complement strand
TGCTGCGATCAATTAGTTTGCTTTAGAGAGTAATAGATACCCCGTAGCTCTGCTGTGAGGAGATTCATTAATACGTACATCTTAAGTTAATGACATTGTTATTTTACAGGACTTTCAACTGATTTTATGCTATAATATTAGCATAAATCATGCAAGAAAGGAAACATTTATTATGGCTTATCGTTATGGTAATCGTAACCAAATCAGATTCTTACCTGAAAGCATAGAAGACTATGTAACGCCAGATGATCCGGTAAGAGCATATGATGCCTTCATAAAGGCACTTGATTTTAGAGACTTAGGAATTACCCTTGATCCTCATAAAGTAGGTAATTCCGAATACCATCCTAAGGCTATGTTAAAACTCTTAGTCTATGGATACTCCTACGGTATCCGCAGTTCCCGAAAACTAGAAAGAGCTACCCATCACAACCTCTCCTTTATCTGGCTTACCTCCGGATTAAAGCCAGATCATAAGACTATAGCCGAATTCCGGAGAAAGAATAAAGGGGCTTTAGCCCAAGTCCTAAAACAGTGTGCTAAAATATGTATTAAGTTAAACCTTATAGAAGGTAATACCCTATTTGTTGATGGTACTAAAATAAGAGCCAATGCCTCTATCAAAAATACCTGGACTAAGGAAAAAGCCCTAAGAGCTCTAAAACATATCGATAAGAATATCAAAGATATCCTCACCCAGTGTGATAGGCAAGATGAGGCCGAAGAGGGAACAGGCTCTTTAGTCACCATGGATGAAAAATTAAAAGACCAAAAGATCCTTGAATCTAAAGTCAAAGGTATCCTAAAAGAACTGGAAGAAGAAAAGCAAAAATCCCTTAATACCATCGACCCCGAGTGTACCCGCATTAACAGCCTCCAGGGTTCTCATGCCGGCTATAACATCCAGAGTACAGTAGATAAAAAGGAAGGACTTATCTTATCTGCTGATGTGGTAAGTGAAAATAATGACCTTAATCAGTTTGCTTCCCAGATCAACAAAGCTAATGAGATCTTAGGTAAGAAATGTAAGATAGCAGCAGCTGATTCCGGTTATGCCTCAACCGATGAGTTAGAGAAAATAGATAAACAAGGGGTCAAGGTCATCGTCCCTTCCCAAAGACAGGCCGCCAAAAGAGAACCTCATGAATTTGCCAAAGAACGTTTTACTTATAATCTCAAGAATGATTGTTATATCTGTCCCCAAGGACATAAGCTAATCTTTTATCGTTTTAACGAAAAAAATAAAGCATATCTGATTTCCGATAAGCGAATCTGTTTTTCCTGTCCCCATTACGGTACTTGTACTAAATCCAAAACCGGAAGAATGGTAACCCGACTTCTAAACGAAGAAGTAAGGCAGAGACTGGAGGCTCAATATGAAGAACCCCAGTCTCAAGAGATCTATAAACTTAGAAAAGAGAAAGTCGAGCTCCCCTTCGGACATATCAAACGCAATTTAAAAGTTGACTCATTCCTCCTAAGAGGTCTAAAGGGAGTAAAGGCTGAAGCCTCCATCCTTGCTACCTGCTTTGATCTTGTTCGTATGATCACCCTCCTGGGAGTACCAGCTTTAGTTAAAGAATTAAGCACATAAAAGGGGGATGAAATCCTTTTATATTAAGTAAAATAAGACAATATGAGTTAAAAACAGGATAAATATATTTTTTATTTTTATATTAACCTTAAAAATCTTAAATTTTTTTTAAGTTACAAAAAATTATTGCTAAGTAGAATTAGTTACAACACAGTCTGAATGACAGA
>CAZWFH010000414.1:0-1764 GCA_964632105.1 uncultured Atribacterota bacterium | reverse complement strand
GCACGATGGGTAACTGGACAAAAGATTTACGTTGGTGGTGGACATGCTATGTAATATATTCTTTTGAAGGATTGGGAGCTGCAATCAATATAACTGTTGTAGTGTTAGTAGATGTATGCATCAAAAGCTCAAGAGCAGTTCTATCGCTGCGTCAGCGTTCTACTCTACTGATTCGGCTATTACTTCGCCAAGGGGGATTTTAAGGCATAATTATGATGACAAGTGAAGCATTATGAAGAATTTGTGAAGATTGCAATTATAAAGGCTAAAAACTCTTTAAAAGGGGGAAATAAAGGGTTAGGAAGGAGACTCGTCAAAATAGCTGAAAATTGGGAAAAATTATTTCTTATACAGGAGGTAAAATATTATGACTAAATATGAATTTGATATTGAAAAACCAAAAAATCTTCAAGAAGAATGGCCAGGACAATATGAAGTGTTTTCCTGGTTAGAGCATGTGGCGAATATACCATACCCAATTTTTATTATCACTACCTATAAGGCCAACGGGAAGGCAAATGCTAATTTATGGGCATGGGGATGTTTCGCCGGGGAAGAAAGTGGTTTTTATTCTTTGATTGCCTTAACCGATACCACCCACACTTATGAAAACATAAAACGTACGAAAGAGTGGTGTATTAATATTCCGTCTTTAGATTTTAAAGTAGAATGTTTTAAAACAATAGAACATAATCAGATTGATGATGATGAAATTGAGCAAGCAGGATTTACCAAAGAGTCAGGGATATGCGTTCATGCCCCCAGAATAAAGGAATGTCTGATATCATTAGAATGCCAACTCGAATGGGAGAAATCTTTATTTAAGAACAGTTCTCAGAAAATAATGTGTGGTAAAATAATACATTTTGGAGTGGATGAAAAAGTGGTTAATCTCGATCAAAAAACGAGGATTGAGAAATTGAAAATAATGTATAATTTCAGAAGTCAATTGAATCCATTAACCGGAGAATTAACACCTGGTGGTATAGGTATTATAGATAAATCGACTTTTAGCAATTAAGATAGTAGTTTATTCAATAAAATTACTATTTCAAGAAGAGGTAGCGGATGCAAATGGATATAAAAAGATTAAAAAAAAGCGAATTGTATTCTGAGGAGCTGGGTATCTATTTAAAAGAAAACAATGATAAAGAAATTTTTAAATGGTTTCTGGCCAGTATCCTCTTTGGTGCAAGAATATCAGAAACAATTGCTAAAAATACTTACAAAACCTTCGAAAAATATAATCTTTTACAACCAAGAAAGATATTAAAAGCGGGCTGGGATTTTTTGGTAAACCCGATTATGAGAGAAGGTGGTTATGTACGTTATGATGAAAAAACCTCTACCCAAATTTTGAGAAATTGTGAGACCCTCCTCCAAAAATATAGAGGAAATTTAAAAGAATTACACAAAGAAGCCCAAAATAGTAAAGATTTAGAAAATAGATTGACCAATTTTTATGGCATTGGTCCTATAACTACAAATATTTTCCTTAGAGAATTGAGGCCTTTTTGGGGAAAGGCCAATCCAGAACCATTACCAATTGTAAAGAAGATTGCCCAAAAATACGAGATAAACTTAGAAAGATATAATAGAAAAAGTATGGCATTTATTAGAAGCGAGGCAGGTTTAATAAGGTTAAGAAAGGGAATATAAAGGAAGTAATTTTAATTTTACGATTCTCATATAAGGATCCAACCCTTTTCCAAGGCAGACCTGGTGTGTTATTATCTAGAAAAAGCCCAGGAAGTGTCTGCTGAA
>CAZWFH010000413.1:0-1764 GCA_964632105.1 uncultured Atribacterota bacterium | reverse complement strand
TATCAAGCAAGGATATCTTCTGTTTAAGAGTAGAGAGAATGGTAAACCCTTATCGCAAAGTTTCTATCAATAATTTAGAATTAAAAGTACCTGGTACACCACTGCACGAAAAAATACAACTTCGTATAATACCAGATAGAGAATCCGGTTTATCTGAAGTAAGATTCTGGTATAGAGATGAATTTTTAGGTAGTCAAAAAGTTAAAAATTCTGATTTAAATTTAGTCCAGTTTTAACTTTTAACTAATAAATTATTTACATCCAAATAATTGTAAAAAATAGTAAATTTTTAGTCTTTCAAAAGTGCACTTTTGAAACGTAACTAACAGCTAAATTATTATATAAATTAGTATATAGTGAATAGTATTTAGTATTTAGTAATAAAGCACAAAACTATATTCGTATCTCGTTTAAACTAGCGTACAGCGTTTAGCGTGGAGCGTATACATTTGGTTATATAGTTAGTTAGATAACAAATCAGTACAAACCAGTTAACTAATTAACTATATAAACGTTAAACTATCTAATAAATATTGATGGGTAATAAGTATGGCTTGATTTATCAAACCTGTTTCAGCTCCAATAAATTCGATACTAAAAAATGGCAAAATACATAACAGGCATTCTGTTTATGATACTATACGCTAAACGCTGTACGCTATACGCTAACCATATGCTAACGACTATTCACTATTCACTAACGACTAATTAATCTCCAATCCTTGATCTGTGGTGTAATCTGACATTTTTTCTTTACTATCCTTATCTTCTTCTTTAAATATATCTATCTTTTTTTCTATCTGCTCTCCTTCTGCCTCTTTAAATATTTCTTCCATTTTTTCTTCTTCCTCATGTGAGTAATCAACTTCTATTTCTCCGTATTTATTTAAACCTGTCCCTGCGGGTATTATGTTACCAATAATAACGTTTTCCTTTAAACCATAAAGCTTATCTACCTTCCCCTTGATAGAAGCATTGGTTAAAACATGAGTAGTTCTCTGAAATGATGCAGCAGACAAAAAACTTTCAGTAGAAAGCGAGGCTTGAGTAATACCTTGGATTATGGGCATTCCTACTGCTACAAACTTCTTCCTTTTAATAAATCCTACATTTTCAATTATATTAATACATGCAATCTTATTGTTTGCCCTAACTGTTATTAAATCCAAATGTCTATTGCAAATTTCTGTTGCGTAGTTCCTGGTTATTTTTTTGCCTCCATTAATTACAACTTCACCTGTTTCCGGATCCAAAATATCTGAAGCAGCAATTTTACCTACTACATTGTCGTAAAGAAATTCTAAAGTTCTACCTTCTAAAGAAAAATATCTTCCATCTTCCAATGGTAGCTCACTTAATTTATACAATAATATTTTTTTAATTAAATTCTTACTTATTATTTGATCCTTATCCGCAACAATATTTCCGCTTGCTGGATCTTTAATATCTTCGCCAATGGGTCGGCCAATAATTTCATCTTTAATTGATTTGATTAGTCCGTCTCTTACGGATATCTCCTTAATTTCTTTCCATGCCTTTATTCTATCTATATTAGATTTTATGATCTTATCTACTTCTGAGGAAGTAAGTTGCTTGTTCGCACTCACTAAAACTTGAGAGTCTTCTGGATTAATAATATCTGCGGCAGTAATCCTGCCTTTTATCTTTTCATAAATATCTGGTTTAGCATAACTTATTATTCTAATATCATTATTAGCAATTTTTGCTGCCATTTCTTTGCTAATGACCTCATTAAATTTTATC
>CAZWFH010000412.1:0-1766 GCA_964632105.1 uncultured Atribacterota bacterium | reverse complement strand
CCTCCTTGAAGCAAATAATATAAGACCAAACTAAAAATTGCTCCTGCTAAAAAATATACTAACTTTATTGCCTTTTGACGCCTAGTGCTTTCGAATTGAAACTTAACTTCAGAAATGTTCTTATTTTTCATATTTAATAAAAGAATGCCGCACGGCTGGTAAGCAAGGTAATACTCCAACATCTGTCTTCGGGTCTCCCGGTTGGTAATATAGGGAATCTTCTCTCCACTTTTGACTTCTACTACAAAGACTTTCCCTCTCTTCCTTGCTAAATAATCTATCCGCACCAAGTAGCGATGAATCTTATCGCCGATAGTTATAAGGAGTGGTTTGCTTTTTTGGGCATCTATAATCGTATAACCGTTTTTCCTCAATATTTTCTCTGCTTCTTTTTCCGCCTGTCTGCTTTTAGAAAATCTCTTCCTTAATCTCTTAGCCCTTAACCAATTGCTTATCTTGATAAATAGAAACAGGCAGATTATCCCTCCGCTAATAAATAAAACAAAGATTAAAACAGCATTTTCATTTATATTCAAAAACTTCACTCCAAATATTATTTTTTGGGAGAAAGTTTCTGGTGAGCTTGTTTTACCACTTCTTCAACAATTTGAGGAAAATTATTTATCTTATCTTTTCCAGAATTTTTTACTAAATAGATGAGATATTCTATATTACCGGAAGTTTTTTTTAAAGGAGAAAAAGTTAAACCTTGAATACTAAAACCCATTTTTTGCGCTTTATCGCCAACTCTCTCAATTACCATCTGATGAACTTCTGCCTTCTTTACTAATCCGCCCTTTTGAATGAACTCCCGTCCCGCTTCGAACTGTGGTTTGATTAAAGCCACCACTTCTCCTTTTTCCTTAATTAAATTATACACCGCTGGCAGGACTTTATCTAATGAAATAAAGGAGACATCTATGGTAGCTAATTCAAAAAGGTCATCAAATTTATCAGCAGTAAGATATCTTATATTGGTTCTGTCTATAACTACGACTCGGCTATCTTTTTGCAGTTTCCAGGCTAACTGTCCGTAGCCTACATCTACACAATACACTTTTTCAGCTCCGGATTTTAAAAGGCAATCGGTAAAACCCCCTGTAGATGCACCAACATCTATTACTCTCTTTCCTTTGACCAAAATGTTAAACTCTTTTATAGCTTTTTCTAATTTTTCGCCACCCCTGCTTACATAAACAGTTTCTTTCTTTATTACTGAAATATTACTATCAGATTTGATCATTCGTCCTGCTTTATTGAATTTTTCTCCATCAACTAAAACTTCTCCGGCCATTATCGCACTTTTAGCTTTTTCTCTGGTGGTAAAAAATCCTTTTTCAACCAGTAATATATCCAAGCGCTCTTTCTTTGCTTTTTTCAAATCTATAAATTCACCTCTCGGGCTGAAATTCTATCTATTAAATTAGTCGTTAGTGAATAGTGAATAGTCGTTAGTACAAGAAGACACGGCACACCGTGCCTCCACTTTTCTTATGTAGGGGCACAATGAATTGTGCCCTCTCTGTTTTACTGCCTTTTGTTTACCTTGCTAAATAATTATTTACTGAACAGAGATTACGGAAAAAGGAAATCCCTATACAATCAAGTTAAAACTAAATTATCGTACATAATATCCAAGCCATTACAATTCCTATAAAGGCTCCTACTATAACTTCAAAAGGAGTGTGTCCAACCAATTCTTTTAAACGCTTATCTTTTAACTTTATTTCTTTAAAAAATTCTAAAATAATTTTATTTAATACTTT
>CAZWFH010000411.1:0-1769 GCA_964632105.1 uncultured Atribacterota bacterium | reverse complement strand
ATTAAGACTATAGAAGTAGCTTTAGCACCCTGTCCATACTTAAAAATATTCATATAAGCAAGTAGATGTAAATTAGTAGTTACGTTGCCTGGACCTCCACCAGTTGTTGCGTAAATTATATCAAATGTTTTTAGTGAAAGTATAAGCCTAAAAATAAGGGCCACTATAATTAAAGGGGTTACTAATGGAAAAGTAATTTTTTTGAAGATAAATAATTTACTTGCCCCATCAACTGCAGCCGCCTCATAAGGTTCCTTTGGTAAAGCTTGAAAACCGGCTAAAATAATTATGGCAACAAAAGGGATATTAATATAAGCATCGATACAAACTAACGTCATTAAAGCCGTATTTGGATTAGAAAGCCAACTAACCGCAGGAATCCCCAGAAAAGATAATAGATAATTAATAACTCCATGTTGTGGCAACATTAATTTCCACATAAGGGCGGAAAGTACCGGGGCTACCATTAAAGGAATTAAAATAATTGATCTAAAGAATGATATTCCTTTTAGTTTAACACTTAACAGCCATCCAACAAAAAACCCAATTGTTATTTCAATAAACAAACTTACTCCTGAAAAAATACCTGTCACCTTTAACGCATTCCAAAAATCAGGATTAGTAAACATTTCTATATAATTTCGCAAACCAACAAATTTAATATTAGATATAGCTAATTTCCAATTCGTAAAAGATAAACCTATCCCGGTAAAATATGGTATTATTCCTACAAGCAAAGGGATAATTATAGCAGGCCACAAAAAATATTTTAATTTATTATTCTCAATTTCTTTTGCACTCTTTTGAACCTTATCTTTTGGCAATTGTCAACACCCTCTTCTTCGATAATCTAAAAAATAACATTACCTATCAACTTATTATATATAATATTTCTAAAACTAATTTTATTTTTCTTTTTTCTCCCCACTTGTGCAAGTGGGGAGTTTTTATGACATTTCTTTTAAGATAATTTATACTTACTCATTACATCGTTTACAGTAGCACCTTTATGAACTATATCTTGTAAACCTTTCAACACTCTTTCCATTTCTTCTACTGGCCGCTGCCATACATTTCTTCCAAAAATGGTACCCTTGGCACCTGCATCAATCCCATATCTGGCAGTTTCAAAAATACCTTTAGTACCATCTTTTTTAGCTCCTCCTAACATTACTACCGGTACATGCGAATTCGAACAAATGTTAGCAAAAACTTCTTTATTTTCAATTGTATGCTCAGGATAAGGAGCTTTTAATATATCTGCTCCCAATTCAAGAGCTAACCTACAACCATCTGCTATAATTTTAGGATCTCCTTTTTTATCTTTAGGAATATACTGTCCATCTGTAGTTGGTTCCACCATTACCGGCATATTATATTTGTCTGCTTCTGCAATTATTTCACAAGTATGTTCAAGGTATTCCATAGACAATTTAGGTTCTAAACCAAGAGGAAAATATACTTTTACAGCATCTACATCATATTTAACTGCTTGTTCAATTCTTGCTGTTAAACAATGGCCTAAAATACAATCAGAATTCTCTAATGGTAATTTCCATTTAGACCACATTTGATTGTAATCTATCCCCATTATTATACCGGGTCGATTCTTTAAACTATTTAAAAAATTATGGGCTAATTTTAAAATCCCAAAATTTATAAGTAAAGCTTCCGCCCCTAAATTAACAAATTTTTTAAGAGAAATTAATGGATCTTCTAAGCCCTCCATAACAGCCATAACACCATGGTCCATAGGTATTATTACTGTT
>CAZWFH010000410.1:0-1773 GCA_964632105.1 uncultured Atribacterota bacterium | reverse complement strand
TTTTATGCCTTTACCGAGTATGGAGAGGTCCAACCGGTGCTGACAGGATAGTTGCTATCGATATTCTGGGTATTATGATTATCGGGCTATGTGCGGTTTTGACTATTTCAACAGGAAGACCCTGGTATATAGATATAGGGATAGCATGGGCACTTCAGAGTTTTATTACTGCACTTGCACTTTCAAAATATTTAGAGGGAAAAGGGTTTGATGATTAATATTATAGGTTTGATATTTATAAGTATAGGGTTAGCTTTTGATTTATTTGGTTGTTTAGGGCTTGTACGTCTTCCGGATGTATATTGTCGTCTGCAGGCAGCTACAAAGTGTGTTACTCTGGGTACCTGCAGTATTCTATTTGGCACATTTCTTATAGTAGGATTCACTGCTGCTGGAATAAAATCGCTCTTATGTATGATATTTCTTGCTCTAACAGCTCCGGTAGCCGCACATGCTATAGCCAGAGGTGCACATAGAGCAGGAATAAAACTATGGAAAGGAAGCGTTGTTGATAAATATACTGAAGATAAAGAAGGAGAAGCTTAAATCAGGATTAAGAATTAAATGAGAAAAGAGTTGTAATATGAAATTTCCAAAAATAAGAGAGTTAATAGAGGCGATTAAAGCATTCATTAAAGGACCGTATACTTCTAAATTTCCAAAGGAACCCCATATAGCTCATCCTAATTTCAGGGGTCAACCTAAATTTAATAAAGAAAAGTGTGTTGGTTGTCTTGCGTGTGAGGAAGTATGTCCTGTAGGAGCAATTGACCATAAAGATATAGTAGATCAGAATGGTAATGCTAAGAGAATTATAATACATTATACAGATACCTGTATATTCTGCGGGCAGTGTGAGGCGGCATGTATCGCCGATAACGAAGGGATTAAATTATCCAATGAATGGGAACTTTCATTTTTTGACCGGAACAAATCCGATGAGAAGATAGAAAAAGAATTGCAGCTTTGTGAAATCTGCGGCAAGCCAATTGCCTGCAAAGACCATTTAAATTGGATCTCTGAAAAGATAGGCGAACTTACATATTCAAATCCTACCCTTTATCTGTCTCGCCTAAAAAGTCTTGGGATTATAGATGAAAATATTATGTCAGCATTAAAAGACGAGGGACGTTCTGACCGGGTAAAAATTCTTTGTGCCCGCTGTAGAAGAAAAACTACCTTGACTACGAAATAATAAAAAAAGTGAATATAAGAATTAAAAGATGAAGATGTGAGCAAAGTTAAATTTGTTACAAGAGTAATCTATATTAGGATAATTTATGATTTACTGTAAAAGAAATTTGAATAATGTATAAATTAGGTTGGTTTTTATTTATGATATAGAAAAAATGGAAAAGTATATTCGGAGAGAAAATATTAGCATTGACGTAACAACTGTTCCCGATACTTCGACTCAAGAGGTGGCAGAAAAAATGGTTAGTAGTGGGATTAAAACTATTTTAAATTTTGCCCCTACCTACCTGATATTACCCTCAGAAATTAAATTACATAATGTTGATTTATCTGTTGAATTTGAAAGCTTGACTTATTACTTGCCTTTATGATAAAATTATTTTTGTTTTGATTTTGTGATTTTTTTCACAAAATTATAAAAGACCCTAATTAATATAAAATTATCAGATAATTAAATTTTTCAAGAAAAAAATATGAGTTTAGATAAAAGATTATTATTAAATAAGATTTATGAAAATATTAAAAAAGGAATTAAGAAGGGATGGTAAAAGATGGAAGATCTTAAGATAAACGAAGTTA
>CAZWFH010000409.1:0-1773 GCA_964632105.1 uncultured Atribacterota bacterium | reverse complement strand
CTATTAAATTCTCAAGCATTTCCTCACTTAATGCCCCACCACTAAAATTAATTAGACTGCGTAAGGGCATATACTTTATCAGAGCCTTCCCCATTTCAGAATTTTCCATTTGTGATAGGTCAAAACTCATTCCGTCCTGCTGTTTAAATTGCTGCATCATTTTTTCAATAATCATTTTACCCTTTGGGTCATTCATCAAATCTCCTACTGTTGAGTTTCTATGAAATTTCTTTCTCAAGTTAACTGTTGATTGAACTTTTATAGTCTCCTTAAGTAGTATTTCCTTTGATGATTTTCCTATTAGTATTTCAAAATCACCACTTTCTACATGCCAATCTTTAATGTCTATATTATAATACGCAAAAGAACGCTTATTTAATATAAATGTTACTTTTTTCTCTTCTCCTGGCTGTAATTCAACTTTTTCAAATCCTTTAAGCTCCTTTAAAGGTCTTATTACACTGCTTTCAACATCTCTTACATATAATTGAATAATTTCTTTCCCAGCTATACTCCCCCTATTTTTAACTTTTACCTTCACAGTAACAATATCAGTATCTTTTACTTCATTTTTATCCACTGAAATATCTGTGTATTCAAAGTTTGTATAGCTTAATCCGTATCCAAATGGAAATAAAGGCTCAATTTCCTTTGCATCGTAATATCTATATCCCACAAACAATCCTTCCTTATATTCAACTTTATCCTCTTCGCCAGGGAAATTAATATATGAAGAATTATGAGATAATTTCATAGGAAATGTTTCTGCAAGCTTTCCGCAGGGATTAGTAATTGCAAACAATATATCAGCAATTGCTCCGCCTGACGCCTGACCGCCTAAATATGTCTCTACTATACCTTTTACTTTGTCCGCCCAAGACATTTCCATCGGAGCACCATTGCTCAATACTACTACAATGTTCTTTTGTACTTCTGCAACTGCTTCAATTAATTTCTTATGATTTTTAGGTATTTCCATGTGATTTCTGTCATATCCTTCTGACTCATATCTTTCAGGTAATCCCACAAATACTACTGCCGTATCTGTATTTTTAACTGCTTCTGTTGCTTCATTAATTAAGATTTCATCAATTTCATCAGAGTTTATTGGATACCCTTGTGCATATTTAATCTTTACACTATTACCTGCAATTTTTACCATTTCATCATATGCATTATCTATTTTTATAGGATTGATATGAGAGCTTCCTCCTCCCTGATATCTTGGTGTTTTAGCAAATGCACCTACTAATGCAATGGTTCCATTCTTCTTGAGTGGTAAAATATTATCTTCATTTTTAAGAAGTACTATGCATTCCCCAGCTACTTCTCTTGCTAATTGATGGTGTTCATCTTTGTCGTAGGAAGCATTTTCTTTTTTATTGTTTTCGGCCTTAAGTATTACGGTTAGCAGTTTTTCAACAGCTTTATCAAGCACTTCTTCGGCTAATTGTCCGCTTTTTACTGCTTTGACTATCTTTTTATCTCCTATGCCTCCACTTGATGGCATTTCAAGTTCTAATCCTGCTGTCAATCCTTTTGCTCTTTCATTTACAGCCCCCCAGTCAGATATTACAAAACCTTTATGCCCCCATTCATCTTTTAATATATCAGTTAATAAATACTTATTTTCTGAACAATATTCACCATTTACTTTATTATATGCACACATAACAGTCCAGGGCTGAGCCTGTTTTACCGCTTCTTCAAAACTTGCTAAATATATTTCCCTTAAAGTTCTTTCATCAACAATAGCATCTACTGACATTCTTC
>CAZWFH010000408.1:0-1776 GCA_964632105.1 uncultured Atribacterota bacterium | reverse complement strand
TTTACAACGTTGACAAGCGTTAATTGTTTAATAAGAGTAGATAATGTGGGGCTGTAGCGCAGTCGGGAGCGCGCCTCCTTGGCGTGGAGGAGGTCGCGGGTTCGATTCCCGCCAGCTCCACCAAGTTATAATATATAAAATCTACTGAACAAGGGTGGTACCACGAGAAGAATCTCGTCCCTGGTAATAGTTTAATTGATTGCCTGAGACGGGATTTTTATTTTTAAGGAGGAAGATAGAGATGGAAGAAAGATATAATTTTAGAGAAGTCGAAAAAAAATGGCGGGAATATTGGAAGGAAAATAATTTTTTTAAATCTTATGTTGATTCTAAAAAACCGAAATACTATGTTTTGGAAATGTTTCCCTATCCTTCGGGCGAACCCCACATGGGACACGTGAAAAACTACGTTATCGGTGATGTAGTGGCTAGATATAAACATTCTCAAGGATATAATATCCTGCACCCTATGGGCTGGGATGCCTTTGGCTTACCCGCAGAGAATGCTGCTATAAAAAATAAAATTCATCCTTCAATCTGGACTAAAACCAATATTCAAAAGATGAAGAATACTCTAACTAATATGAGTATCAGTTATGATTGGGATAGAGAAATAGCTACCTGTAATCCAGATTACTACAAGTGGACTCAGTGGATATTTTTGCAACTATATAAAAAAGGATTAGCTTACAAGAAAAAAGCAGTAGTTAACTGGTGTCCTTCCTGTAATGTAGTATTAGCTAATGAACAAGTAATAGACGGAAAATGTTGGAGGTGTGATTCCGAAGTTATTAAAAAAGAGTTATCCCAATGGTTTTTCAAGATTACCGAATATGCCCAGAGATTACTCGATGATATAGAATGCTTAGAAGAATGGCCGGAAAAAGTATTAACTATGCAGAGAAATTGGATAGGCAGGAGTGAGGGAGCAAGAATTGAATTCCCTATAAAAGGGAGTGATAAGACTATTCCGGTTTTTACTACCCGACCCGACACTCTTTACGGAGCAACTTATTTTCTGTTGTCTCCCGAATACCCCTTAGTAGAAGAGATAATAAAGGATTCCCCTTATAAAGATGAAGTTAAGAGTTTCAAAGAGAAGGTAAGTAAAGAGAGCGCTATAGATAGAGTATCAGGAGTGCTGGAAAAAAGAGGATGTTTCACCGGTAAATATGTAATAAATCCCTTAAATGATGAAGAGATTCCCATTTGGTTAGCAAATTATGTGTTAATGGACTATGGAACAGGTGCGGTAATGGCAGTTCCGGCTCATGACCAAAGGGATTTTGAATTTGCCAAAAAATATAATTTACCTATCAGAATAGTTATTCAACCAGAGGATAAAAAAGTCACATCTGATACTATGGAGGCTGCTTTTGACCAGGAAGGCATTATGGTTAATTCCGGCCAATTTAACGGATTATCAAGTAGTAAGTCATTAGATATTGTAATTGATTATCTGATTAAAAAAGGCTCTGGGAAGAGGGAGGTTAATTATAGATTAAGAGACTGGCTTATTTCGCGTCAGCGTTATTGGGGTGCGCCCATACCTATGATTTATTGTTCCGATTGTGGGATGGTTCCTGTACCTGAAAGCGATTTACCGGTTTTACTTCCGGAAGATGTTGATTTCAGACCTAAAGGTATGTCACCACTGGCAAGCAGTAAAGAATTTGTCAATACAATTTGTCCAAAATGTGGTAAGGAAGCTAAAAGAGAAACAGACACTATGGATACTTTTGTCTGTTCTTCCTGGTACTACCTTAGATTTTGTTC
>CAZWFH010000407.1:0-1777 GCA_964632105.1 uncultured Atribacterota bacterium | reverse complement strand
GGGTCAGCATTTCCTATGTCTTCTGAGGCAAATCTCACCAGACGCCGGGCAACATAGAGGGGATTTTCTCCGGCTTCCAACATTCGGGCTACCCAGTAAATAGCAGCATCGGGATCAGAATCGCGCATGCTCTTATGTAGAGCAGAGATAATATTGTAATGTTCTTCCCCGGTCTTATCATAACGCAGGCATCTCTTTTGGACTACCTCTTCGATAATTTTCAAAGTTATATTTCTTACACCCTGTGTATCTGGCTTGGTAGTTATCACCGCGAATTCTAAAATATTTAAAGCTATACGAGCATCTCCATAGGCAAGTTCAATAATAAAATCTAAAACTTTTGATTCTAATTTTACCTTATATTTTCCCAGACCTTTTTCTTTATCCGGCAAAGCCTTTTCCAAAATATTTTTCAAGTCTTCCGGAGATAATGGTTCTAATATATAAACAGTAGACCTCGATAAAAGAGGGGAAATAACCTCAAAGGAAGGATTTTCGGTGGTAGCCCCAATTAAGACTATAGTTCCGTCTTCTACGTAGGGTAAAAAAGCGTCCTGCTGGGCTTTATTAAATCTATGAATTTCGTCCACAAACAGGATGGTCTTCTGATTGTAATATCTTCTTCTATCCTGGGCTTCTTTGATAATTTTCCTCAAAGCAGGTACGCCTGAAACTGCCGCACTGAAAGGAACAAAATGAGTCTTGGTTATTTTAGCGATAATTCTGGCTAAAGTTGTTTTTCCGGAACCGGGTGGACCCCAGAGGATAATGGATTGGAGTTTATCTTCTTCAATAGCTTTACGCAAAGGTTTCCCCGGGCCAACAATCTTTTCCTGTCCTAAGAAATCCTCTAATCTTTCCGGCCTGATTCTATCGGCAAGAGGAGCACTACTTAATTTATTTTTCTCAAAATTATCAAAAAGTTCCATTAAAAATTACCTTAATCATATTTTATTTAATTTTATCATCTTTAAGAGTATTTTAGAAATCCTTTTAAAGAAAGTATCGAGTATATAGTATCGAGTATCGAGTTAAGAAAGAGAAAAAAAGATAGAAAAAAGTAACATTCCTCTTTTTATCTAACTACCCCACTAAAGTTTACACTAACCCCTGGTAATCACTTATCCATCTTTTCGAACTCGTCTTTTAATATACCCATTAAGATTACATCATAATACTTCCCACCATAAAATTGACCTTTTCTTAATCTGCCCTCTTCTTTAAATCCGCATTTCTCATAACAGCGTACACCTCTCTGATTATAATCGAAAACTCGAAGATATACTTTATATAAATTCATCTGATTAAAAGCATGGTTAAGCAGGATTTTTATGGCATCTGTACCGTAACCCTTCCCCCAATATTCTTTATTGCCAATTACAATTCCCAATTCTGCATTCCTATTCTTCCAATCAATTTTATGTAAACTAATCTGACCGATATAATCTCCCTCTTTGGTTTCCATAACCAGATTCTTCTCTGTATCATTATAACTCATCGCTCTTTCTAAAAACTTTTCCTCTTCCGCCCGAGAAACCGGATATAGAAAGGCCGATAAATACTTAGTAACCTCCCGGTCATTTACCCATTTCATTATCTCTTCCAGATCTTTTCTTTCCACAGCCCTTAAATTAACCAATTTACCTTTTAACATACTCCCCTTCTTCCCAAAATGTAAAGAAAGGTGCCAGGTGCTTTTCTTTACATTTTTAAAAAATAAAAAATTATTTTTTCTATTATAGCAGGAATTTTAAATTATTTGTAGAAAGTAAATATA
>CAZWFH010000406.1:0-1778 GCA_964632105.1 uncultured Atribacterota bacterium | reverse complement strand
GAGATATTACGGGCGATTATTTTATCTTTGGGATAGATAACCATTTCTTTGGCGACTATACGATAGTGGGGCTCTTCTAATTCACAGGTGGTAAAACTTCCTCCGGTAATTTCAGTGGTTTCTGGGAAATTTTCCATCTTCTCTCCCTGATAATATACCTTTCCCTTGATGCCTTCCCCGGTTAGTTCACCTTTTAGTCGAAGCAGAATTATTTTTTTTGTCTTCCAATTATAGGTAAGTTCCTCACAGTTAGTTTTAGTCTCATCTTGTTTAAAAAATACTTCTTCGGAGGCGAAGAGAAAGTGAGTGGTTAAATTAATCTTCAGATGCTCAGCCTTTATTTCGATATCCTGGTATTTAAGCTCTACCCCATCTTTGGCGATAATCAGGTCTTCGTCCTCTACCTTTTCATAAGTGATGTATTCAGCAATAAGGGAAATATCTAATTCTTCTTCTGTTTCTGCCCCGGCTTCTCCTGTTTCCCCGGCTTCTCCCGTTTCCCCTGTTTCCTGTGCGAAGGACAACAGGGTAAATCCGGAATTCAAAACACCTAGGTTTATCCCTAAAATTAGTAAAAATAATATTATGAAAAATAGTACATTTTTTACTGTTCCGCTTTGCATCATATTTCTTATATTTCCTTACAGGATATCTTTATCTAAATTAGAAACTATAAATTTATATCATTTCTATTTAATTCAACACAACACGCCGGCTGCTGCATCTTTGTAATTATCTATAAACCGATTTTCTTTATCTAAAAACCAAAAACTAATAACTAAAAACCATCTTTAATTGGTTAATTATATTAACTTGCACCTGTATTTTTTACTAACGACTAATCTATTTCTTCTCCGATCCCAACATAATAAAAATCCCTAAAATACCAAAAATCATATTAGGCAGCCAGGCCGCTAGAAACGGGATTAAGATATCTCCTCGTCCCATGGATCTGGTAGTGGAAAGGAGGACATAATAAAGCAAAACCAAAACGATGCTTAGGATTACTCCGGTAGCTTTACTCCCCCGTTTTACCCGTAAGCCCAAAGGCACTCCCAGCAGCACGAAGATTAAGCCGCTAAAAGGAATAGAGTATTTCATATAGAAGTCTACTTCAAAATTTTTAGTATCTGCACCTGCTTGTTGCAAAATATCTATTTGCTGCCTTAACTCTTTACTGCTCATCTCCTGGGGAGTCCTCTGATTTTTAAAGAATTTTTGCAGATCGTCTTTGACAATAATATCCATATTAACAAAACTCATCTCATAGGTAATTTTACCATCTTCATCATAGTTATAGATGGTACCATTCTCCAGTTTCCAGGTATCAACCACCCACTTCCCTGTCTTGGCAGTTATCATTCGGGGAAATTTTTCTCGAGTCATTTCATATACCATAATATCCTGCATAATCATATTTTTTTCATCCAATCGATTGATATAGAAATAACGGTTTTCAGCATCACGGAAAAACACGTTTCGCCTGATATTAGGCGGGCCTTTCTTTAGAACAATCTCTCTAATAATATTCTGTGAGATATGATTGGCCTCAGGAACGATATAATCATTAATTACAAAAGCCAAAATACTTATGGCTAAAGCGGCAGTTAAAAAGGGAATCATTATTCGGCGGAGGCTTATTCCACCTGCCCTCATAGCAGTTATTTCACCATCTGTGGAAAGGCGGCCAATAGCCAATTCACTGGAAGCAAGTAAAGAGATGGGGAAGGTTACTACCAGAAATGCCGGAAGGCGATAGGCTAATAACTTGACAATAT
>CAZWFH010000405.1:0-1780 GCA_964632105.1 uncultured Atribacterota bacterium | reverse complement strand
TGATTCATTAGGGGGGAAGCATAAGGGGGAAGGAAAAACTGCGGTCGATTCACCTTCACTCTACCAGCATAAATGTAAGCTTATCGCTCTTTCCTCTCTCCCTTGCCCCGCCCCTATTTGCGAACCTTTTCGTGCATCTGTCATCACTAGTGGTTTAGCCTTCTTCCCGTAAAAACAAGATAAAAAGTAAAAAGAGGGAATGAGAGCGGGAACTTTTTATCTTCTTTTCGGTGACTATATTTTACGAATTCTTTACGGTTAAGCGATAAGTAAAAAAGACCTCAAACCAAAAAGAAAAAGCCTTTTTAATTTGAGATTTTTTTGCCTATCGCGGGGGGAAGAGAAGGGGAAGGGAGAGAAACCAGGAAAGAAAAAACAAAGAAAGAGCAATACACTCACCGGGCAAATAGTAATTTACCTGGTGAGAGTATTGCCGGGGAGAAAGAAAGAGCATTGCTTTTTATAAACAAGGGAGAGCACCCTTCTTTTACAAAAAGCAATACCAGAGATAGAAAAGTGAAAAAAGACGCATAACACTCAAAAATAATTAAAATTTAGGAACAAAATTTGAAATTATTTTTATCATATAATGCTAAAGAGAAGTCGAAGGCTTAAAAAATAGATAAGAAGGGAAAATCACCCCCCTCTTATCTATTTTTATTCTGATATAGAAGGTGTAGTGGTTAAAAACGGTGGGTTAGTCTTATCCCCGTAAAAAAAAGATAAAAAGTAAAAGAGGTTAAATATGCGGGAGCTTTTTATCTTCTTTTTCGGCGGCTAATATTTTCGGATTCTTTGCGGTTAGCGATAAGTAAAAACATCCATAAATAAAAAGTTAAAAGAAAAGAAACATTTTTATTTATATAGTTTTTGCCTATCGCGGGGGAAGATACATCATATACTCCGGACCATTGCTAAAATATATTTAAGCTCTTAAAATAAGCCCTTTAAAGCTCTTTAATTTGAATAATATAAAATCTTTATTTAAATAATTTACAATTGATAATCGCCAGCAGCCTCCGGTTGATATAAAATTTCCTCGACCTTCAACTTCGTTAATCCTGCTGGCACCTTCCATTCAATAATATCTCCAATTTTATAACCAAGCAATGCAGTACCAATTGGTGCTAAAATAGATATTTTACCCTGGTCAGCGTTAGAGTCATCAGGAAAAACCAGCCAACATATCATTTCTTTCTGTGTACTTATGTCCCTTAGGCGAACCTTGGAATTCATCGTAATAATATTATTGGGAATATCCCGAGAATTAACTACTTCTCCCTTATCTAATTCATCCTCTAAGTCCCTTAAATACTTTTTGTCTTTATTGCCGAACTCTTTCGCCACCATTATCAATTCTCTTAACCTCTTCATATCATTATTGGTAATATAAATTAGTTTTTTTGACATAAGACTGTTCTCCTTTTTATATCTTTACAAAAACTTATATTTTAATTTTTGAATCAATTTTCTTTTCATTAAAATCATCTTTAGAGATGTAAAATTCGCAGTTATTTAAAGATTTATGTTTGCCTAAGATAAATTCCGTAGTTGCAACAAGCTTTAAACCACAAAGTTTAGATAATCACCTTCTTTGCGGCATCAATAAATTCTTCTATTATGCTATTAAATTTCCAATCATTTAGGCAATGCAGTCATAAAAAAGGGGGGGAGTTGTATAAAAATGTTTATAAAGACTATACGAAAAAATAACAAAAGAGTTATAGCTATAAATTTATAAACGGATAAGTTGGTTATAAAAAGAGGAACGCTATAAATA
>CAZWFH010000404.1:0-1783 GCA_964632105.1 uncultured Atribacterota bacterium | reverse complement strand
AAAGATAAAGGTTCTACTTCAGAAAATCTTTCTCGACCCTCATGGGAAATTCCGTGAATTTTAAAATAATCAATATCTTTAGGTATCTTATAATTTTCTAATTTTTTATATCTTTTTACCTGAGTCTTTTGACGCTTAATATATCCAGCATATTTTATTTGAATTTCTACTTGCTCGATTACTTCAGCGGGAAGGTCTGGTCGATTAGGATCGATAGAAGCAGTTCGATTATAAGTTAGTTCAGGTCTGGTAAGCAAAGTAGTTAAGTTTATTACCTTAGAAAGAGGAGCAGTTTGTAATTTATCAACCAATTTACTTACTTCTTTAGTTGGATAAATAATAACTTTTTTTAGTCTTTCTTTTTCTTTTTCAATCAGGGATTTTTTTTCTAAAAATTTTTCATATCTTTGTTCTGAAATTAAGCCAATTTTATATCCATAAGGGGTAAGCCTTAAATCCGCATTATCCTGTCTTAATAGTAGTCGATATTCAGCAAGCCCGGTTCTTAGACGGTAAGGTTCAGTCACACTTTTAGTGACTAAATCATCTATCTCCACAGCAATATAGGCTTCTGAACGGTCTAATATTAAAGGTTCTTTGCCGTCTATAAGTTGCACTGCATTTATTCCAGCCAAAAGACCCTGTTCTGCAGCTTCTTCATACCCAGAAGTTCCATTAATCTGTCCGGCTAAAAATAAACCTTTAATTTTTTTGGTTTCCAAAGAATATTTTAATTGGTTAGGGTAGACCATATCATATTCAATAGCATATCCGTATCTGATAACTTTACAATTTTCTAATCCCTTAATAGTTCGTATGGCTTTATCCTGGGCATCAGCCGGAAGACTGGTAAAAAATCCTTGTAAATAAATTTCTTCAGTATTATAACCTTCTGGTTCTAAAAATATTTGATGAGACTCTTTTTCCGGAAATCTAAGCACTTTATCTTCGACAGCGGGACAATATCTGATTGCTGCGCTCTGAATAGTTCCGTTGGAAAGAGGAACTCGATGAATATTATTTTGAATTACCTGATGAGTTTTTTGATTAGTTCGAGTCAAAAATACCGAAAAATCTTTATAGATCTTGCCTTCTGATTCAAAAGAAAAGGCTAAAGGAACATCAACGCTCTTTTGTTCTTCCATTTGAGAAAAATCAATCGTTCTTCTGTCTATTCGAGGAGGGGTGCAGGTGTTTAATCTACCTATTTTAAGACCAAAACTTTTAAGATTTTCCCCAAGACTAATGGAAGCAAGTTCTCCGGCTCTACCAGCAGGATAAATAGTTTCTCCTATGTAGATTAGTCCATTTAAAAATGTTCCTGTAGTTAAAATTACGGTAGGAGAAAAAAATTTAAGACCACTTTGAACTATTACTCCTTCTATTTGACGATTATTTACTATTAGCCCGGTAACCATTTCTTGTTTTAAATCTAAATTTTTCTGGGTTTGGATAGTATGTGTCATCTTCTGCGAATATCTTTTTTTATCTACCTGTGCCCGAAGAGCCCACATAGCCGGACCTTTACTGGTATTTAACATTCTGATATGAATTGTAGCCTTATCAGTATTTTTAGCTAATTCTCCTCCCAGTGCATCAATTTCTCTCGCTACATGGCCTTTCCCCGGTCCCCCTATAGAAGGATTACAAGGCATTAGAGCGATATTTTCTATATTGGAAGTTATAAGGAGAGTTTTAGCCCCTATTCTAGCAGCTGCTAAAGCGGCTTCACAACCGGCGTGTCCTGCTCCTACTACAATTACTTCATATTTATATTGTTTCA
>CAZWFH010000403.1:0-1785 GCA_964632105.1 uncultured Atribacterota bacterium | reverse complement strand
ATTTAGGCACCGAACCCCCTACCCTGGATCCCTCTTTAGCCACTGATACTACTTCAGTAGATGTAATAGAACAGCTATTTTTGGGTTTAACCGATTTTGATGTTGAGACTATGGAAGTTATTCCGGAACTGGCTACTTCCTGGGAAGTATCAGAAGATGGACTGGTTTGGGCTTTTCATATGAGAAAAGATGTCAAATGGACTGACGGAAGACCGGTTACTGCTCATGATATAGAATATGCAGTTAAGAGAACCTGTGACCCGGCTACTGCCTCTGATTATGCTTATGTACTTTACATTATTAAAGGAGCTAAAGAGGTAAACATTGGTGAGATAACTGATCTGAATCACATAGGAGTAAAGGCAATAGATGATTATACTATTCAGTTTGCCTTAAATCAACCTGCCGGTTACTTCCCTGCTATTGCTGGTATGTGGGTGAACAGACCTGTCCCTAGATGGACTATCGAAAAATATGGTGAAAAATGGACCGAACCGGAAAATATCGTCACCAATGGTTCCTATCTTTTAACAAAATGGGCACATGAAGACGAACTAATTTTAGAAAAGAATCCTGATTATTTTGATGCTGATAAGGTGCAGATAGAAAAAGTTCATTGTGTGATGGTTGTAGAGGCTTCTACTGCTATGGCTATGTATGAAGACGGGATATTGGATTCTGTGGAAGTTCCTTTAGATGATATGGACAGATTAAAAACAGATCCGGTACTAAGTAAAGAATTATTTATTGCACCTCGATTATGTACCTATTATTATGGATTTAATAATAGCAAACCACCGATGGATAATCCTTTAGTCCGTAAAGCCTTTTCTGCTGCTATTGATAGGCAGAGCTTAATAGATTACGTTACCAAAGGCAATCAATTACCCGCTACTACCTTTGCCTGTCCGGGTATTTTTGGTCATGTTTTACCTTCAGAAGGAGTAGGTATAGGTTCTGACCCGGAAGCAGCAAGAAAATACTTGGCTGATGCCGGATATCCTGAAGGTAAAGGACTCCCAGAAATTACTCTGATGTTTAACACCTCTGAAGGTCACAGAAAGATTGCACAGGCTATTCAGCAGATGTGGAAAGAAAATTTAGGAGTAGAGGTTAATTTAACTAATCAGGAATGGAAGGTATACCTTAAGACTTTAAGTGAGGATGCTCCTCAGATCTTCCGTTTGGGTTGGTGTGCTGATTACCCTGATGCTAACAATTGGGTTTATGAAGTTTTCCACTCTACCGATAGTGACAACAGAATTCAATGGCATAATGCGGAATTTGATAGGGCAGTGGAAGAGGCAGCTCGTGAATCTGACCCGGCGAAGAGGTTAGAACTCTACAAGAGAGCAGAACAGATTCTCTGCGAAGAAGAAGCTGCTATAGCTCCTATCTATTTCTATACTTTTGTAAGGATGACCAAACCATATCTTACACGTAGCTATTCTCCGTTGGGTGGAGAACATTTCAGGGATTGGAGAATTACAAAATAACAGAATTTAAAAACACTAATTTGTTTTAGTTTTTTAAAATAGCCATGCATCCTTAAATAAAAATAAGAGGATTGCATGGCTATTTTTTGCCTTTTTTTTTCTTTTTATGATATAATATTCTGGTAATATATAAATTTGATTGTATATCTTAATTCGTTAGTTAGTTACTTGGTTAGCTGGTTAAGAAAATAAAGAATTAGCGTAGAGCGTATAGGATATCAGTTATCCGGTTAGCGGTTATGTGACAAATAAAAGTCTACCACTTTTTTATCACTTGCTTTGTTTATTT
>CAZWFH010000402.1:0-1786 GCA_964632105.1 uncultured Atribacterota bacterium | reverse complement strand
TCCAATGGAATCAAAAAATAAACTTAACTTCTTTAAAAACACCTCGGGAAATAATTATTAAGCACTTCTTAGATTCTATTAGTTGTGTAAAAGTTATTAATAAATATATTGATACAGAAAGAATAAGCGTTATTGACGTAGGAGCAGGAGCAGGTTTCCCGGGTATGCCGATTAAAATAGTATGCCCTTCCATTAAATTATCTCTCCTGGAAGCAAGAAAGAAGAAGACCATGTTTCTGGAAAAGGCAACGGAGGAAATGAACTTTCAGCAAGTTAAGATACTTAATGGTAGAGCAGAAACTTTTGGGAAAGGCGCAGATCACCGGGAGAAATATGATATAGCCATATCCAGAGCAGTAGCTCGCTTAAGCGTTCTTAGTGAATATTGCCTTCCTTTGATAAGACTGGGGGGATTGTTTGTAGCTCAAAAAGGAAGGTCATATAAGGAAGAAACAGAAAAAAGCCTTAAGACAGTACAGGTTTTAGGCGGAGAGTTGATTGGAGTGGAAAATGTTCTAATTCCTTTTATAAATCAAGAAAGATATCTTCTAGTAATTAAGAAAATAAAAGATACTCCTTCAGAATACCCCAGAAAAGTAGGTTTACCTCAAAAAAGACCTTTGTATTTTTGAAACATTTTTGATAATATAAGTAATATATCGTAAAAACTAAAAACGCAAAACCATAGCTAAAAATTAAAAATTAAAATAAAGTTGATAATCAATTTGTTTTATCCTAATACTGATGACTAATTTGACTGGAAGACCGGGAGACCGGTGGACTGGCAGACTAATTATTCGTTGAATGATGAGTTTATGTTTTAAGTTTTCAAAAAAAGATTACTTGTTAAATATTACAGCCACACAGTTTAAGCAACTAATATTAATTGAAAAATCGGTCAATTGATCAATTAATTTTAACTGGCCAACTGGCCAACCGGGTAACGGTTAACTATATTCCTTGCAACCGTAAACCTATATTAATAAACAAGCGTTCCACGTGGAACATTAATTATCATGAACAAATGTTCTGTAATTAAATCTGTGTAATATGATACTCGTATGAGTAATCATTTTAGGAGAATATCTATGACCAAAGTCTTGGCAATCACCAACCAAAAAGGCGGAGTAGCTAAAACCACCACTGCAGTAAACCTAAGTACTTCGATGGCCTTACATAAAAGAAAAACTTTATTGATCGACATAGATCCCCAGGGGAATGCCAGCACTGGTATGGGCTTGGATAAATCAAAAGTCAAAAGATGTATTTATGATGTTTTGATTAATCGAATCCCCATAAAAGAAATTATTTTACCGACTCAGCTGAAGAATTTAGATATTCTGCCTTCCACCATTCAATTAGCCGGGGCAGAAATAGAATTAGTTAATTATATCTCTCGGGAAAACAAATTAAAACACGCGATTAAACCAATTAAAGATGATTACGATTATATAATTATTGATTGCCCGCCTTCTTTGGGCCTTTTAACCTTAAATTCTCTCACTGCTGCTGATGCGGTTATTATTCCTATACAGTGTGAATATTATGCTTTAGAAGGCATTGGGCAATTATTAAATACTATAAATCTGGTCAGAGAAAATCTAAATTCATCTTTAGAAATTGAAGGGATTTTACTGACTATGTATGATAACCGCACAAATCTTTCCCGCGATGTTGTTGAGGAAGTTAAAAAATATTTTAAAGGAAATATATTTAAGGCAGTCGTTCCGAGAAATGTCAGAGTGAGCGAAGCCCCCAGCTACGGCAAGCCCGTTGTTTTGTATGA
>CAZWFH010000401.1:0-1818 GCA_964632105.1 uncultured Atribacterota bacterium | reverse complement strand
TTAGAATCCACCACTGCGTAACCGCACTTTTTGGTTCCCGGATCAATAGCAATAACTATTTCTTCTTCTGGCATAATTTGTTCAACCATTCCTTATATTAATAATTAAACTTCTATCCGTTCGGGGCAGGAATAAATATTCATTCTTTCACCACGAACAAAACCCACTAAAGTTATCCCTATTTTCCTAGCCAACTCAACAGCTTTATCTGTAGGAGCAGCCCGAGAAATAATTATTGATATCTTTGCGGTAATAACCTTTCTTAAAATTCCAGAAGTTATACGACAGGAAGTTAAAATAATTTTATCTTCACTGTGAATATTATTTACAAAAGCCTCTCCTAATATTTTATCAATAGTATTGTAGCGGCTGATATCTTCAGTAAATAAGATTATATGCCCGCTTTTATCGGCTAAAGCACAACTGTGTACTCCACCGGTAAGTTTAAAAAATTTAGCTCTTTTTTGTATTTCTGAAATAAGATTAAAAACTTGATTACACTTAATTTTTAAAGAAAAATCATTAAATAAAAATCTCTCTTCCCTTGCTTCTAATTGATAAATTCCTATTGGTAAATTGTTTTTGAGAATATCTTTAGAGGATAGAGAAACCCCTTCAAGTTCTATATCTATCAAACCTTGTTCCTTATCTATTTTTATAGATCTGAGTTCTTCTTTTTTTTGTAGAATTCCTGAGGTAAAGAGAAAACCTACTCCCAGATAGTTATAATTTTCAGGAGTACAATTTAGAGTAACTATTTTTTTTCCGTTTAAAAGAATAGAAAAAGGAACTTCCATAGCTACTAAATCAGTAATTTTTTCCGGTTTATCCTTAGTAATTTTAGTTATACTTATTTTTATTCCTTTTCTCTCTTCCACTAATTATTAAACCCCTTTTTGAATCTTATTATTTCTTCTCCCTTTTCAAAATCATATTTAAAATTAACATTAAAAAATGAATAAAATTTGGGATCAAATTTCTTTACTTCTTCCTCTTCAATATACTTTATCTTTAAATGAGGAAATATTTTCCGAACCGATAAAATCCCAGATTGTATATTTTTCTCCATAACTTCTAAACATTTTTTACTATAAATCGCACACAAAGGTTCAATATACCCTCTATTATAACGAGGAATGATAATATCATTTGAATCAATCTCTTCTCTCATATATTGAAGTAATTTTACTTCTAAAAAAGGCATATCGCAAGCTACTACTAAATTGTACTGAGAGTTAGAAGCTTTTAAACCAGAAAATATACCGCCTAAAGGACCTTTTTGAGGGAAAATATCCTGTATTACTCGCTTAAAATGAGTATACCTTTTTTTGGGACCTACTATAATAATATCTTCTTCTGTTAAATTATCAAGAGAAGTAAGTTTTGAAATAACCCAATCTATCAAAGGTCTTCCTGCTAATTTAATCTGGCCTTTATCTTTTTTTATACCTACTCTAGTACTCTTTCCACCCGCTAATATAATTGCCTTAAAAGTAAGACTATTTTTATTCTTTTTTGTTATCATAATAATACATCATACCACTTTGTTTTCAAAAAATATATCTATTTTTGTTCTTAATTATACTACATAATTAGATTCAGATTAACACTATTTGCATCTTTTAATAAATTAGTCAGTGAAATATTTGGTTATTTTAAATAAGATTAGAAACATAAATAATCAGTTACCTAAGCAATTACATTAACTATTACCAAACGATATATAAGATAGAAAAAAACAAAATAATATTTTGGAGACTATCAGCATTTTCTTAATATCTATCAATTACGTATGAACTTTATTTATTTTAAATTCTA
>CAZWFH010000400.1:0-1818 GCA_964632105.1 uncultured Atribacterota bacterium | reverse complement strand
TACGGTGGTGTGAGAGGACGGTAAATGAATTAATCATTTACCTCCTACTTGATTAGACAAATCTAGTGTAATTAGATACAATATCAGTATAAATTAGTCGTTAGTCGCTAGTGAATAGTCGTTAGCACTAGTATAGCGTGGAGCGTACAGCGTTTAGCGTATAGGTGCGGGTAATAAGTGTAAGGAAAATACAAAATACAAATTTTATCTTTCGGGTTAAGGAGAATAGAGATGACTGAATTGAGGAAAGACCCTATAATTGATAATTGGGTGATAATTTCTACAGAGAGGGGTAGAAGACCCTTAGATTATAAAATAAAAACAGAGGAAAAGAAAAAAGATAACTGCGTATTCTGTGAAGGGAATGAAGGTGAAACACCCCCTGAAATTTTTGCTTTTCGGGAAAAAGGCACTATGGAAAACAAACCGGGATGGAAAGTAAGGGTGGTTCCTAATAAATATCCTGCCTTAAAGATGGAAGAGAGGGAAATAATCTTGAAAGAGGCAGGAATGTTTAAAAAGATGAACGGTCTGGGAGCTCACGAAGTAATAATTGAAACTCCTCATCATCATAAAGATTTTGATAATTTAAGTATTGATAATATTGTTTTAATCTTAAAAACTTATCGGAAAAGATATTTAGATTTATCCAAGGATAAAAGGATAAAATATATTCTAATATTTAAGAATTACGGTATTGATGGAGGAGCATCTTTAGAGCATCCTCATTCTCAGCTAATCGGGACTCCTATTATCCCTAAAAGGGTAAAAGAAGAGTTAAATGGTGCGAAAGAATATTTTGACCATAACGGAAGATGTATTTTCTGCGATTATATAAAACAGGAGATAGAATCTAAAGGCAGATTGATAAAAGAAACAGAAAAATATGTGGCCATTTCGCCTTTTGCTGCCAGATTCCCCTTTGAAACCTGGATACTTCCAAAATATCATAACGCTTGTTACGAGAAAACTAGCGATAATGATATTTTAAGTTTAGCCAGAATATTAAAAGATACTTTATCTAAAATAAAGGAAAAACTAAATAATCCCCCTTACAATTTTATAATTCATACTGCACCCTCTAAAGAATTTTCTACCAGAGAATGGCCGGATTTGGATGAAAAATATCACTGGCATATAGAAATAATTCCTCGATTGACCAAAATAGCCGGTTTTGAGTGGGGAACGGGATTTTATATTAATACTACTTCTCCGGAAGAAGCAGCCAGAATCCTCCGGTAGAAAAATCCGTATCGAGTATCTAGTATTGCGTATCGCGTGAAGAGAATGGAAGTCAGAATTCAGAAGCCAGGAGTCATAATTTAGGATAAATTTATATCTAGTATCTTGTGAATTGTATCTCGCAAATAAAATAGGAGCCAGGGGCCAGAATCCAGTATTCAGAATTATTTTAAACTATAAAATTATATTATTTATTAAATTTTTCTGTATTCTTCTGGATTCTGACTACTGACTCCTGAATTCTTAAATAATAATTATGATTTTTCACTTTTAGTTTTGCGTTTTTAGTTTATTGATTTATCCTATACGCTATACGCTGTACGCTCCACGCTATACTAGTGCTAACGGCTATTCACTAACGACTAACGACTAATTATTGGAGGAATAAATTATGAAAATGAAAAGAATCGCTGTTCTTACCAGCGGGGGAGACTCCCCGGGAATGAATGCTGCTGTTCGGGCAGTAGTACGAACCGGAATATTCTGTAATTTAGAGGTATTTGCTGTGGAAAGGGGTTTTACCGGTTTAATGGAAGGACAAATTTCCCCTATGAATCAGGTATCAGTAGGCGGAAT
>CAZWFH010000399.1:0-1821 GCA_964632105.1 uncultured Atribacterota bacterium | reverse complement strand
TGTAATCTTTTAATAATCTTTTTCGTTTTTTGGCCACTAGTTTTTTTTAATTCTTCGCGGAGTTCCAAAGTTAATTTATCTAAGTTCAACTCTTTCAATAACTCTTTAATTGCTTCTGCCCCTATCCCAGCTTTAAATTCGGGATCATAATTACTTAGAAGGAGTTTTTCTATTTCTAAAATTATTTCTCCTCCTTTGTAAGAAGTATTACCGGGGTGTATTACTATATAACAAGACTCTTCAATGTTTTGAGTGGCTAATTTTGCCCTCAGGGATAAATTTTTTTCTTCCTCTAACCTTTTTAAGTTGGCCTCAGAAATTAAGCCATTAATTTTAGTAATTCGATATTGAGTCTCCTTATTTTTTACCTCTTCTTCTTCAATTTTTCTAATCCCTTCTTCAACCTCTTCTTTTTCTTCTTCACCTTCAAATTCTTCCTCTTTGCTTACAGGGGACAATAACTCCTTTTGATAGAAAATTTTACCAAATATTTTCTGCAGATCCTGATCCTCTTCTTCCGAAATTACATCACCTATTTTATGAGAAAATATTTTTACTTTATTAATACTGTAAACCGGTTCAGCATTAATTTCTTCATTATACTTTTTATGAATACGGTATTCTGCTTCTAAAATTATATCTCCTTTTTCTAAATCTGTTCCGCCTTTCTCAATAACTTCGAATAACTGTTCTCTTCTTCGGTCTGGAGCATAGTATAATATCTTTTCTAAGTTACGAGGAGATATGTCTAAAAGTAGAGATAAAGGACTGGGAATAGCCTTAAAATACCAAACATGGGAAACAGGGGAAGCTAATTTAATATGCCCCATTCTTTCCCTTCTAGTGATAGATTTAGTAACTTCGACTCCACATCTATCACAAATTACACCTTTATATCTTATCCTTTTGTATTTCCCACAACTACATTCCCAATCTTTTACTGGTCCGAATATTCTTTCGCAAAATAAACCATCTTTCTCTGGTTTTAAAGTTCTATAATTGATGGTTTCTGGTTTTTTAACTTCACCGTGAGACCATTTTTTTACTTGTTCTGGCGAAGCCAATCCGATTTTGATCGAGTTAAACCTCTTCAAAATTCTCAATATAATTACCCCCTATTAGAGTCGTTAGCATTAAATGCAGGTTTTCAGTTATCGGTTTACAGTTTTTAGAAAAAGAGAATCGGATTCTGTATTCTGTCTTCGGATTTCTTTTTCTCAACCAGCTAACCGGGTAACTAACTAACCAATTAACTAATTTTTAGCGAGATACGATTCACGAGATACGAGATACGAATTTAGTTTTTAAGTTATTTCTTTCATTAAATTTTCATTAATTTCATCTTTTAAATCGATATCTTCTTTAATATCTACTTCTTTATCTTGGGAATCTAAAACTTGTACATCTAAACTTAAACTACGTAATTCTTTAATTAAAACTTTAAATGATTCTGGCATGCCGGGCACAGGGATACTTTCACCCTTAACAATAGCTTCATAAGTTTTAATTCTTCCCAACACATCATCTGATTTTATAGTTAAAAGCTCCTGGAGATTGTAAGCAGCTCCGTATCCTTCTAAAGCCCAGACTTCCATTTCTCCAAATCTTTGACCTCCAAACTGTGCTTTTCCTCCTAAAGGTTGTTGGGTAACCAAAGAGTACGGGCCGGTAGAACGAGCGTGGATTTTATCAGCTACTAAATGAGCTAGTTTTAAGATATAGCTATAACCTACAGTCACTTTTTGGTCAAATGGCCTACCTGTTCTACCATCATAAAGAATTGTTTTGCCGTCTTTGGGTAGACCTGCTTCTATTAAAGCT
>CAZWFH010000398.1:0-1824 GCA_964632105.1 uncultured Atribacterota bacterium | reverse complement strand
ATTGAACTAAGTTATAAGTAAAAGAATCATAATTATCAATTACTAATATCATTCTTACTCCCTCCTTTGCCAATGTAACATTTAGTGCCAGGCACTAAATTTTACATTTTAAAAATTCTCTGCCAATTCTATAGCCTTAAGCAAGGCCATAGATTTATTTAAAGTTTCTTTATACTCCATTTCTGGAATTGAATCTGCTACAATGCCAGCTCCTGCCTGAATGTAAGCTTGATTCCCCTTAAATATAATGGTGCGAATAGTAATACAAGTATCCATATTCTGATTAAAACCGATATATCCAACAGCTCCTGCATAAGGCCCTCTGTAATTAGGTTCTAACTCATCAATAATCTCCATTGCCCGAACTTTTGGTGCCCCTGAAACTGTTCCCGCTGGAAAACAAGCCTCTAACACATCAAAAACGTCCTTATCTGGTTGAATTTTACCTTCCACTTCTGAAACTAAATGCATGACATGAGAAAATTTTTCTACCTTCATAAAATTGCTCACTTTCACCGTTCCGGGACAACAAACTCTACCTAAATCATTCCGAGCTAAATCTACCAACATAGTATGCTCTGCCCGTTCTTTTTCGTCTTCTAACATCTCTTTTTCTAATTCTATATCTTCTATTTCGGTCTTCCCCCTTGGGCGTGTCCCAGCGATAGGTTTAGCTTCTACTAATTCCTCAGTCAGCCGAACCAGTGGCTCCGGGGATGCTCCGACTACCTGTATTTCACCAAAATTCAAATAATACATATAAGGAGAAGGATTCAAACTCCGCAAAGAACGATAAACTTCAAATGGATGGAGCCCTGTTTTTTTGATAAGACATTGTGATAACACTACCTGGAAAATATCTCCCGCTAAAATATATTCCTTAGCCCTTTTCACTTTTTCAATAAATTCTTCTTGTGTAAGGTTGCTTTTTAATATATTATTGTCTCCTCTGTTATTCTTTCTGCCCTTCTTTTCCAATTCTTCTAAAGGTAATGATTTTTTAATTTGAGCTATAATTCTTTCAATCTGCTCTACCGCCTCATCATAAGCCACCTCTTTAGAAAGCTCATTTAATGGATTATTTATAATTATCCACAACTGATGGGTTAAATGATCAATGACTAATGTTGTCCTGGCAAAAACTAAAATACAATCCGGCATTTCGGAGTCAATAATTTTTTTCTCAGGCAGTTTCTCTATAAACCTGACCATATCATAACCAAAGTAGCCAACTCCACCTCCAAAAAAACGTGGTAATCCCTCTGTAGGAATTATTTTAAAATTATCAAATAACTTACGTAAATAAAGTAAAGGATTTTCATAAAGAACTATTTTCTTATCTTCTTTTATTATCTCAATCTTAAGACCTTTGCTCTGAAAAACTAAAAAAGGATCAATGCCGATAAAGGAATAACGAGCTAACTTTCCATCTCCCTCTGCACTCTCCAGCAAATAACTAAACTTATTACTCTTCATTTTCTGAAAAATACTAATCGGTGTTTCTGTATCGATAAGAATTTTTCGATATACTGTAAGCATATTCGCTCTGCCGGCCAATTGTATAAATTCCTCTTTGTCCGGATAATATTTTTTATCTTTCATCTTGTCTTAGCCACCTCCTCTTAGAATTTATAAATACCTTATAATAAAAAAACCTTTCGCCCCTGTTAACATTATCGCAATGTTAGGGACGAAAGGTTAAGTTCCGCGGTACCACCCTGATTGAGTCTAACAGATTAATATAATTCAATATTAATATTATTATCTATTAGACCCCTCTTGATAAAGTGTACGGGTATATAAATAAAAAAACCTTTCATCTCT
>CAZWFH010000397.1:0-1830 GCA_964632105.1 uncultured Atribacterota bacterium | reverse complement strand
TAATCTTTAAATGGTTGGCTATTTAAAATAAAAAGATAGCTTGATCCTAAAATTATGATAAACACTATAACCATTAAAAAGAATAAAAGAAATTTTCTTTTAGACAGAGTAATCAAATTGGTTTTACCTCATCAACTAAAAATGATTAAAGAATAGATGGATTAAATATTAAATGAATGAATAATATAATAACATAATCGCAGATGAAATTAGAGTGTTAGATGATAGTTTTTCTCAAAAACCTTTGTTTTATTAAATTATAACATAATTTATATAATTTATAACAATAACACGCTCAAACTAAAAAACCAGAAAAATATTGTACTCTTTGGCATTTTACGTAAAGACTTTTTTATTTTTAATATTTTTAATTAAAAGAAGGATTTTATAAGTTTATAACGTATTTTAAATATATCAGGCATCAATATAAATTTCTTTAAATTGACCCGGAAGGAGGTTTAAAATGAACTTTAAGTTAATCTTAGCCCTAATACTTGCTGGTTTTGCGGTTCTCTTCATAGTTCAAAATGTTGTTGTTGTTGAAATCCGCTTCTTGCTGTGGACGCTATCTATGTCACGATCCTTACTCATGTTCTTCTTACTGGCGATTGGGGTTATCATTGGATGGCTATTGCATAGTTATTCCTTGCATCAAAAGAAGAAAGTGGACTAACTCTATGAATAACATCTAAAAAATATTTCACTCGCAAGATATTCATATTTTTCTAAAAAGTATAAAAATAATGAATTACGAGGTGAATTGTAATGCCCAGACTAGTTAAGAAGAGATCAAAAAAGATCGGTCATCCTCCCGGGACTCTTATTTACATAGGAGATAAGAAGATCGAAAATGTGAAAATGACACTTATTAATTATGATGAAGCACAATATCAAGAGAAAGAAGTAAAAAAAATTGAGGAATGTTTTCCTTTTAAGGATAAGCCCGCTGTTACCTGGTTGAACATAAATGGTATTCACGACGTTGAGGTCATGAGAAAAATAGGAGAATATGTAGATTTGCACCCTCTTCTATTAGAAGACATTATGAATACTGACCAACGTCCCAAAATAGAAGATTTTGGAGATTATATCTTTATTATCTTGAAAATGATTTATTATAATGAAAAAAAGAGTGAAATAGAGATCGAGCAAGTTAGCTTAATTCTTGGTTTAAATTTCGTTATTTCTTTTCAAGAGAGAGAAGGTGACGTTTTCAATTCTATCAGAGAGAGAATTAGAAGAGGAAAGGGAAGAATGAGAAAATCAGGAGCTGATTATCTTGCATATACCTTGAATAGATGCCATAGTTGATAACTATTTTGTAATCTTAGAAGGAACTGGTGAAAAGATTGAGGAAATGGAGGAAAAATTAGTAGCTAATCCTACACCAAATACCTTACAAGGAATTCACAACTTAAAAAGAGACATGATATTTTTACGTAAATCAGTTTGGCCTTTAAGAGAAATAATAAGCGGCTTAGAAAGAACAGAATCATCGCTTATTGAAGAATCTACCGGTATATATCTAAGGGATGTTTACGACCATAGCATTCAGGTAATTGATACAATAGAAACATTCCGAGATATGATTTCTGGGATGCTTGATATTTATCTTTCAAGTATTAGCAATAAAATGAATGAAGTGATGAAAGTATTAACCATAATAGCTACTATATTTATTCCTTTAACTTTTATTGCTGGCATTTATGGAATGAACTTCTATATTCCAGAACTTCAATTTTGTTGGGGATATTTTGCTGCTTTGTTTATAATGGCAGTCGTAAGTATTATAATGCTAATTTTTTTCAGGAAGAAAAAATGGTTGTAGGA
>CAZWFH010000396.1:0-1833 GCA_964632105.1 uncultured Atribacterota bacterium | reverse complement strand
AAAAGTTGCATAAAAAAGTTTAAAATTATCTTGATTTTTCAGATGGGAAGTTCAGATCTTGCAATATCACTTTTCATATCCCCCCCAATTTTTTTAATAGTGCTGCTTTCTCGATATCTTTTTTATCTACAAGAATTACTTGGTATCTGTCTTGAAAAACATGTCCAACTTTCTAATGCTTTTTGTTGAATCGTTGGGTATATATCAAGAAAGATCTCCTGCCAGGCATTTCCTCTGGAAGTAATATGATAAACTGCTCCTTTAAGTTCTATCCGTAATGACCTGGTTATGCTGTAAAAATAATATATCTTTTGTTATAATGCAAGACTTGACCCCTGTATTTATCTTTAATCTCCATCAATAGATTAAAACACTGCTTTGGATATAAAACATTAATAATTATAACTATTTTATCCCGGTTAGCTGCTCACTTACTTGCCATAATTCTTTTTGTAATTTGATATCAGAACATTTTTTCGATGCCGCCTTAATTCTTTTCTTGGCAAAATACTTACCGGTTATTCTCTTTACTTCGCCAGAACTGGCCAAATGGATGCTGGTTTGTGCACCTTCTTTTGCTGAAATCAAAAATAGTTTCACCAAACCGATTAATAATAAATAATACCATCTTCTTTGTGCTCCCCAGAGGTCCCACATGTTGGTATCCACATGGCCCGGATGTAATGAATTAACCATTATATCTTTTTCTTTTACGCGCTCTGCTAATTCCTGGGTGAAAAACACCGTTGCCAGCCTTGATGAAGCATAAGCTTTAAACCCGCTGTATTTTCTCCTCTTAAAATGAAGGTCATTCAAATCAAGGTCACCGGAAAAATGTGCATCAGAACCTACATTTATAATACGGGCTTCCGGTGTTTTTTCCAATATCGGTAGAAGCTCATAGGTCAATAGAAAATGCCCTAAATGATTTACTCCTATCGTCTTTTCAAAACCCTCCTCGGTTTCTTCTCTTTTCATACAAAATGTCCCTGCATTATTGATGAGAATATTCAGTTTCTGATATCTTGCTGAAAATTCTTGCGTGAAATTTTTTATCGACTTAAGTGAGGCAAGGTCCAATTTCATAACTTCAATATTCGGATTGCCACTTTCTGTTTGAATCATTTCACATACAGGCTCCGCTTTTTCGAGATTACGACAAGCCATGATTATGGTGGCACCTTTTTTAGCTAAAGCCCTGGTTGTTTCTTTGCCAATACCGCTATTTGCCCCGGTTATCAGGACTATCTTGTCTTTCATAATGGTCTCCGAATATCATTCAGATTCAACTGGTTTTAAAAAAACAACTACCGGGGATAAAATCTTTATGCTGTTAGTTAAATTTTAAAAGTGGACTATTTAAGAATCAAAAGTGGACTAAATTAAACTCAATATTTCTCTTAGTTATACTTTAAAAGTGAGCCACCTTTAGAGAGTAAAAAATAGTATTTTTTACTCTCTAAAGATGTAAATAAATTATTAGTTAAAAGTTAAAACTGGACTAAATTTAAATCAGAATTTTTAACTTTTTGACTACCTAAAAAATTATCTCTATACCAGAATCTTACTTCAGATAAACCGGATTCTCTATCTGGTATTATCCGAAGTTGTATTTTCTCGTGCAGTGGTGCACCAGGTACTTTTAATTCTAAATTATTGATAGACACTTTACGATAAGGGTTTACCATTCTCTCTACTCTTAAACAGAAGATATCCTTGCTTGATAAAAATGGTGGCCTTATCCTAAATTCTCTAAAGAGAGATCTTTTCTCTCTTAATGCTCTTTGAAATCTAATATAAGGAATTTGCCCGGTAGTAGAATGAACTATCCGG
>CAZWFH010000395.1:0-1835 GCA_964632105.1 uncultured Atribacterota bacterium | reverse complement strand
GAGTTCCATTGTTTCTCCTCCTTATAATATTGAATGCTTTATAAAATATCCACATTTACAAATCTATGTATCCTATTTTGTCTGCTTTTGTTTCTCGCTTTTTTCACTCTTTTACAACCTGAGGAATACCTATTTTTTTAAATCACCTCCAATTACCATATTCGAAATATATTATATGTTGGCTAGGTTAATTATAACACATTTAGTTTGGGTTATTTATATTTTTACTATTGATTTTATCTGCTGATAGACTTTATCTGTAATATTCGGTGACAAATAAGGTAAAAGTGCATCATTATGAAAAAGGGGGTCAGCATCTCCCTTTAAATTAAAATAAATCCTGGCTTCGTCCCAGATTTTAGTGCCAGGAATGGTCGAAAACTTTGCCAAACGTGGATGGGCGCCACAATCTATCACAAAATGAATAGAATCAATAATTTCCTGGACATTCTGTCCAGGTATCCCGATTAAAAGATAAGCCCCGATCTGGGAAGATTTAAATCCCGCTTCCAAAAGGCAATCCACCGCCCTTTTAAATTCAAGATTAGTTACCTTGCCCCCTGTCTCTAATTGGACCCGGGGATCTACTGTTTCAAAACCCAACCTAATGGTCTCTACCCCTGCCTGGTACATCTTGTAAGCTATTTCTTTACTTATCATTCGGGCATGAACGCCGTTGGGAGTATGAAGCCTGATGGCTAGTTTTTTATTGATTAATCCCTCTAAAATAAACAGAAAATTATCTTCCGAATTTATCAATAAGGCATCATCATAAAAAACAAAATCTTTTACTCCTCTTTTCTTGTTCCAATATTCTATTTCTTTAACTACCTCTTCAGAGTTTCTGAACTCCAGCTTGGGATTTATTTTAAAAGAAGCACAATAGCTGCAGCGATAAGGGCAACCCCGAGAGGATAAGATAGAGATATAATCAAGATTAGAATAGATGTCCCAGGCCGGATAAGGCAGATTATCTAATCCTGTTTCGTATTTTGAATAATCATTTATATTCCCGCTAAGCTGTTCTAATATTTTCAACCAATCTCTTATATTGTTACCTTTTACTATATAATCAGCCCCGGAAAATTTAGAAGCATGCCCAAAACATAAAGTAGCATAGACACCTCCCAAAATTATGGGAATGCCGGGGAAAATTTCTTTAATTTTCTCTATTACCCTGAAGACCCCCGGATACCAGTAGGTCATAATAGAGGTAACCAATACCGCCTGAGGCGGAGGAATCTTTTTTGATCTATTAAGAAAAATTTCTTCGGTAATCCCATACCTGCTATATCGGCGAGGTATATCTTTTAAAATTGCAGGTCTTTTGATTTCTTCTCTATAGAAAGGACCCCGGCCAAATTCATCTTTTTTAGGAAATTCCCTATTCTGTAGTTTTAGAACCTCCTGATTATAACGGTCCATACAATCTATATAACTAATCTCATAACCCTGTTCCCTCAAAATGCTGGCAATATATAATAACCCTAAGGGTTTAGACCAGAAATCATAAGCCGTAAAATCATAAATCCAGGGATTAATCAACAATAAATTAAATTTTTTTTTCATCGATTGTTCAGTTCTTTTACTTCTAATTTCAATTTTTTAAAACAAAATCTATTCTATAGCAGTTAAATTATTACGATCTCACAAAACTGTTAATAGTTTTAAGTCGTGGTTAATTAACCTAATATCTTAAAAAGGACCCACGATAAAAAAATTCCTCTCCGCTAAAAAAATATCGTTAATATATACTTTTACTTTCCACTCTCCAGGCAACTGAGAGGCATAATTACCCTTAATCTTTATCCAATACCAGGTGCGGTAATTACTAT
>CAZWFH010000394.1:0-1837 GCA_964632105.1 uncultured Atribacterota bacterium | reverse complement strand
TTAGCCAACATTATCTTCGTTAAAAGTATATCAGATATGTTTATAAAGTCAAGAATATTTTCGTATTGCGTATCGTGTATAAAATACAGTAATAAGTAATATGTAATGAGTAATGTGTAATAAGCAATTGGTTTCGAGTTGCAAGTTACGAGTTTCAAGTTTGAAAGAAATAAGTAGGTGTATATTAAATTAGTTATCTGGTTAGGAGAATTAGCGCAGAGAATGTATAGCGCAAAGCTATAACTTAAAATTCAAAACTAAACCGAGAACTAAAAACCAAAAACTGCAAACTGATTTCTTTATCTAATTGCCCCGATAAAATGTAAGTTATATAATTATCAATATTTATTAAACTTATTTTAGATGCAGGCTCTTTAGCTGACCACAGGCAGCGGAGATATCATCACCTTTTGATATTCTTATAGTAGTTGGAATCCCCTTAGCTATCAATTTATTTTTAAAAGATTTAACCTGGGGAGCAGCGGGCACCTGCAGTAAGGAATCGGGTGCGGGATTAAAAGTAATTAGATTTACTTTAGAATTAAATCCACCAATCAGTTTAGCCAATTCATCTGCATAAATCAGTGAATCATTCACTCCTTTAATCAAAATGTATTCAAAAGTAATCTGTCTATTAGTTTTATCTGCATAATTCCTGCATACTTCTATTAGATCGGGCAAAGGGTAAAGATTATTTACCGGCATTAGATAAGACCTTAATTTGTTTTCCGGGGCATGCAGAGAAACTGATAGCTCTATCTGCCAATTACGCTCTTGTAATCTTTTTATTGCCGGTATCACCCCACAAGTAGAGAGGGTAATCTTTCTTGCTCCAATGTTAAATGCATTTTTAGAATTTAATATGCAAATGGCTTTTACAACATTATCATAATTGTCTAAAGGCTCCCCAATGCCCATAAATACAATATTATTGGGATTTGACTTCATTTTTTTCTTAACAAATAAAACTTGATTTAAAATCTCGCTAACTGTAAGGTTTCTGATAAAACCCTTTTTGCCGCTTTCACAAAATAAACAGTTATATTTACAGCCAATTTGGGAAGATATACATTCAGTAACTCTTTCATCAGAAAATATAAGAACACTTTCTATTAAATTTTCATCTTCTAGTTTAAATAAATATTTCTCAGTTTGGTCTTTCGATTTAGCTAATTTAACTAACTCTATCTTGCTTATATAATAATTTTCTTGAAGTAAATCTCTAAATGATGCTGGGAGACCCAGCATTTCCCTGAAATCTTCTATGCCTTTCTTGTAAAGTAAATTAAATAATTGAGTTGCTCTATATTTTTCAACTCCTAAATTTTTAACCTCATCTTGAAGTTCATTTAAGGTAAAATTTTTAATATCTTTCTTCTGTATAATCATAATATAAACTAAATCTCTATAATTTATTTTTTAATTTCTCTTCTTATATCTTCAGCAAATTTTTTTACTCTTTTATCTATTCCCGGAATACCCTTTACAGACCCAGGGTCATTAGCAATAGCAGTTAAAGCAAAATAAGGAGGCAATCTAAATCCTTTGTTAATATTTAAAGCCCCTATTAACTGTTTAACCACACAATCACTCCCTGAATTTCCGGAAACTACAACGGAAAATATAGTTTTATTTCCAAATTTCACCCTCTTGTAAAGAACAGTCATTCTATTTATAACCGCCATAAGCTTTGCGGATATTGCGTCATTATAATTAGGACATAGCCAGATTATACAATCAGCCTCTTCTATCGCGGGGAGAATTTCTTTTACCATAATCCCCCCATAAAAACAGCTTTTTTCTTCACTATAATGGATACAAGTTTTATAAGAGCATC
>CAZWFH010000393.1:0-1850 GCA_964632105.1 uncultured Atribacterota bacterium | reverse complement strand
AGAAAAGTCTCTACTTCTTCCGATTTAATCCCATATTTAGTTTCTTCCCCGGAAACATTCACCTCAACTAAAACATCCATTATCTTCCCAAATTGCAAAGAACGCTTATCTATTTCTTGGGATAATTTTATACTATCTACAGAGTGAATACAATCAAATATTTCTACAGCGTATTTTGCCTTATTAGTCTGCAGATGTCCTACTAAATGCCACTCTATATCGGCAGTCAAAATATGATATTTTTCTTTGGCTTCCTGAACTTTATTTTCACCAATTATTTTTACGCCGGCATTTATAGCTTCTTCTATTTGCTCTATGGTAGCAGTTTTAGTTACTGCCACTAATTTTATTTCTTCGGGGTTTCTATTCACCCTTAAGGCTGCTTTTTTTATCTTTTCGTTTATTATTTCTAAATTATTTTTGATTGTTTCCATAAATTATAACATTTTTATATCTTTTACTTTTTGATTATTCAAATAAAAAATATAAACACTCATTCAGTTAATTTAAAAGTTTGAATCTTTTATTCTTCTTTATCGCTTTTGAAATAATTTTTTATTCTTTCTCCGTTAGCGATGTATACTACCCTCTCAGCTAAATTTGTAGCATGGTCGGCAATCCGTTCAATATTATTAGAAACAAAAATCAAATGAATCGCCCTGCTAATAGTATGGGGGTCTTCCATCATAAAAGTTAAAAGTTCACGCAATATTTGTTTATCCAAATCGTCAACCGTCTTATCTCTTGCCCACACTTCCTTGGCTAATTCTACATCTCCGTTGAAATAGGCATTTAAGCCATCTTTCAACATATTCTGAGCAATTTCAGCCATACGAGGAATGTCTATTAGGGGTTTTACCATCGATTTGGTAGATAAATACTGGCTGGCCCTAGCTATGGCTACGGCATGATCTGCTACTCTTTCTAAATCAGATACGGTCTTATAACCGCAACCGATAATTCTTAAATTTTTAGCAATAGGATGACGTAGAGCAATCATCTGTAAACATTGTTCTTCTATATCTAATTCCATTTTATCAATTACATCATCATTCTCAATTACCTTTGCCGCTAAATCCAAATCCTGCTCAACTAAAGACTTTATAGCCATATCGATTGCTTCTTCGACTAAATTTGCCATCTTTGTCAGACTTTTCTTTAAACCAGGAAGTTCGTTATCAAAAAATAACTTTTTCTCTTTTGTATTCTCTTTTTTAATCATAATTTATTTGTCCTCTATATTTTTTTCGTATCAAGTACCTCGTATCTAGTAAGAGAAAAATTTCAGTTATCCAAATATTTATAGTTTTAAATTCTTCACGAGATACGATTCACGATTCACGAAATACAAAATTATTCTGGCTTCTGAATTCTGTATTTTCACGCGATACGCAATACTCGATACGCAATACGATATTTAGCTTATGCTTAATATATCAAAAATAGTAACATTTTTCAATAATTTTGTATTCGTATTGCCTATTACATGGAGAAAGAGAAAACTGGATATAGAAAAAAATTATCCAGTATAGAAAAGATTGTTGGTGAATAGTGAATAGTATTTAGTAACAAAGCGAAAAGCACAAAACTAAATTTGTATCTAGTATCTAGTATCTCGTATCTCGCAAAGAAAATAGAAGTCAGGAGCCAGAATCCAGTATTTAGAATTATTTTAAGTTATGAGAGTATATTTCGGTTGTATATTCTTCTGACTACTGGTTTCTAAATTCTTAAATAATAATTATGGTTTCTCGATTTCGTTTTAAGTTTTTAGTTTATTGGTTTATCCTATACGCTATACGCTAAACGCTCTACGCTAATTACTTTATTTTCTCTTCTTAAGGGCAGCG
>CAZWFH010000392.1:0-1862 GCA_964632105.1 uncultured Atribacterota bacterium | reverse complement strand
TCCATATAATAATACATTCTAATAACGGAAAAAAGAAAAGTTGCAATTGCAGTGGAAGCAGGTGTAAATATAATAAAAAACAGAAACACTCCAAAAATGAATCTAATATAAAATTAATTACTAAAAACTTCGTAGCCCTCGGATTCAAAGCAAAAATGTTAATTAATGCAAGTACTCAACTGCCATTAGAGGTTATATTAACACCAAAAGAATAGAATACATTCTCCTTTTTTCTCTCTCTCACCTTGTCTCCATCTTCCAACTAAAAACTCTCTCTATATATTATGATTGTTTAATTATAATCTATGTCATTCTTTGAAATATTTTAGTAAGAAATTGTGGAATGATAGCCTATAAAAAATATTAAAAAAAGTGTTAGTTAAATTTTAAAAGTGAACTAAATTAAGCTTACTATTTTTAACCTTTTGTATACCTAAAAGCTCACCTTTATGCCATAATTTTACTTCAGACAAGCCAGATTTTTTATCTGGTGTAATTCGAAGTTGGATTCTCTCATGTAGTGGTTCACTCCAGGACCTCACTTTTTAATCCTATATTAATACAATTTTGAGTTATTTTTAGGAGTTCACTTTTAAAGCGTAAATCATTAAAAAAGCGGTTCACTTTTGATTTGTAAATAACAATTTTTTAAAAATATCTTGACATAGATATAATTTTATGATATAAAAAAAACAATTGCACGGGGGATGAGTAAATGTTCAGCAAGATTGATATTTTAGTTAAAATATCTTGGCTTTATTATGTAAGAAATTTTACGCAAGCGGAAATAGCTTCCAAACTATATATTTCCAGAGCAAAAGTGCAAAGAATGTTAATTAAAGCTAAAGAAGAAGGTATTGTTCAAATAAAAATAGTGCACCAAAGATATAATTTACTTTCTTTAGAAGAAACCCTAAAAGATATATTTCATTTAGACGATGCTGTTATTGTCCCTTCAAATTATTCTTCAAACGGTAAATTACTCAAAGAAGATCTTGGTAAAGCAGCAGCGCTATATTTGGATGATAAATTTTCCCAAATTGAATTTTTTGGAGTAGGCATGGGAGATACATTGAAATATTTTGCTGATACCTTAGTTTCTGAAACTAAATTAGTTAACAAAGATTTAAAAATTATTTCTTTGTTTGGGAATTTGCTTCCAAATGTTTCATGGAATCCTTATTCCATAGGTAGTAAAATTGCTGAGAAACTTAATGCTTCATTTTATGGACTTTGGGCTCCTGCAAGAGTCGATTCTATAGAAGTGGCTCAACTAATTAAAGACCAAGATTTAGTCAGAAATACTTTATCGATGATAGAGAAAGTTGAACTTTCTATTGTAGGCATTGGTAATATTAAAAATGGATTAATAACTAAATATGGACTTGAAGATAAGGGTGAATTAAAAAATCTTATTAAAGAGGGTGTGGTAGGAGAAATTTTAGGATATTGGTTTGATATAAATGGTTTACAGGTTTTGCCAAAACTTAGAGAAAAACTTATAGGAGCACCAGTAAAAGTTCCCGGAAAAACAATAGCTGTTGCGGGTGGATTAGAAAAGACCAAAGCCATTGTAGGGGCTCTAAGAGGACGTCTAATTGACATATTAATAACCGATGAAGCCTGTGCTAAAAATTTAGTTAGTAAACATAATAAAACTATTGATAAAAAATTAGGAGGTAAAATTATCTAAAATATAAAAAAAGCAAAGAAAATTTAGAATATTAAATTAATAAAATATTTTGTAATGTATAGTTTAAAAAAAAGAAGGAGGAATGCTTTCAAAAAAGTAATCATTAAGCATTATGAATAATATTACTTTTTTAGAGAGTCTAAGTTTATGAAAACAAAATCAGAAAGAA
>CAZWFH010000391.1:0-1863 GCA_964632105.1 uncultured Atribacterota bacterium | reverse complement strand
GCATGAATTCTGGTATTAATAAATGGTAGGGTTTTATTAGTCACATAACCGTTACTTGGTTAAGAAAACTAGTTTTCGTTATTCGTTTTTTGTTTTTAGATGAAGAAAATCAGTTTACGGTTTACAGTTTTCAATTACCAGTTCACTGTAAAGGCTTTTTTAAACTTATAACTCGAAACTTGCAACTTGTAACCTGTATTTTCAACTAGCTAACCAAGTAACCAACTACCCAGCTAACTAAATTAATTGGTCAATTGTATTAACTTGCGCCTTGTATATTGTAACTTGAAACCTGTATTTAATGCTAACGACTATTCACTATTCACTAACGACTAGTTAAGATATCTCAAATAGATATAAATTGAAGCGATGATAAGATTAAGTATAACCAGAGGGAAAGCTATTTTAACAAAATACCAGAAGGGGATAGGTTGATTATTTTTTTCGGCAATATCAGCAACTATTAAGTTAGATGCTGTCCCAATTAGGGTACCATTAGCCCCAATATTCGTTCCTAAAGCAAGCGCCCACCATAGTACAGTAATGGTAGTAGACCCAAGATGATGGGAAATATTTTCAATTATAGGAATAGTTAAGACTACAATGGGGATATTATCGAAGAAAGAGGACATGAAGGTAGATAATCCAAGAGTGATAAAACTTAAAAAGTTTAAATTTTCCCCTGAAAAACTTAAGAGTTTAGAAGATATAATTTCAATTAATCCATTTTCCACAAGAGTCCCCGCTAAGATATTTAATCCCATTAGAAAGAAAATTACCCTCCAATCAATTTGAGCATAGATTTCATCTGGTCTATCCTGGCTAATGATTAGTAAAATTATTGCACCTGATAAATAAATTATGGCCAGATTTAGATTGATTATATGGGAAAAGAAAGATGCTATAAGAACGATACTTAAAATTAATAAAGAATTTTTAAATAGAACAGGATTAGTAATAGCCTTTTTTTCATCAATCTTATTAAGGCGGGAAATAATTTCTGTTGGTATATTATTTTTTCTAAGAGTATCTTTAAAAAGATTAATGAGATAAAATATATTTACTGTTATGAGTATTAATGATATTGGAGTCATATGGTATATAAAATCATAAAAATTTAGATTAGCAGCAGATCCTATCATGATATCGACTGGAGTTCCGATGTAAGTCGCTAATCCACCAATATTGGAAAATATAATTTCTGAAATTAGAAAAGGAAAGGGGGATATTCCTAAAATATATGTAATAGCCAAAGTAATATTTGCTAGAAAGAGCAGTGTTGTAATCTCATCTAATATCGAGGAGAGAAAACCAGCCAACAAAGAAAGGGTGATTAGAAGAATTAAAGGATTTCCTTTGCTATATTTGGTAGCTTTTAGAGCTAAATATTGGAATATCCCACTCTCTTTTGCTATTATAGTAAAGATCATCATTCCAATGATAATTCCCAATTTATTAAAATCTATATAAGTAATAGCTTTGTCAAAGGTTATCAATCCTAAAATAATAGTCAAAATTGCCCCAAAAAAGGCAGAGGTTGTTCTAATACGGCGGTTGGTAAATATTAAAAAATAAGTTATAATTAAAACAATTAAGCTAAGAGTCAATTTAATCATTTTTATAATTCCTTAAAGTGCTTATTACTGGATTAAAAAAATAGCGTTAGACCGAATTGGCTGTAGAATGTACTAACAAAAATTATAACGTATAATTTTTGTTTGTGAATTAATAAAGTTAAACATATTTTAAGATTTTAAAATATGTTTATGAAAAAGGAGAAATAGAAAATGTGGTTAGATCTTCTTTTTGGATCATTTTCAAAAAATATAGGAATTGATTTAGGCACTTCTACCACCCTTGTAC
>CAZWFH010000390.1:0-1864 GCA_964632105.1 uncultured Atribacterota bacterium | reverse complement strand
AACTTGAAGAAATTAACAAACGCCTCTCTGAATTAAAAGAAACTGAAAAGAAATAGAAAATGGAATTCAGTAATCGAATTAGTATATAGAAAGTAGGGGCGTATTGCTATACGCCCCTACAGTTCAGGGGAGATAAGATATTTCTATCCCGTATCTCGTGAATTGTATCTTGTATTTCAGCAGGGATAGTTAGAAATTAGCATAGTTAAATTAACCCATAACCTATTTAATTAGTAAATTAGTAAATTGGCTAATTGGAAAATTAGTCATTTTTTATATACTTTAATGAGAAAAAGTATTAATATATGATTAGATAATATTTTAAGCATTTTAAAAATAAAAAGAATTGGAGGATTAAAAAATGAAAATAGCAATTACTTCTTTAGGATCAAAATTGGAGGATAAGGTTGATCCTCGATTTGGCAGATGTCGTTATTTTATGTTATTTGATACTGATACTAATAAATTCGAAGCAATAGAAAATATTAATGCTCAAGGTATGGGAGGAGTTGGAATACAATCAGGTCAAATGATGGCTGATAAAGGAATAGAGACAGTATTAACCGGAAGTTGTGGCCCTAATGCCTTTCAGACTTTACAGGCAGCAGGTATAAAAGTGATAACTGGAATAACAGGAACAGTTCAAGAAGCTATCGATAAATTTAAGCCAGATGGTTTTAAATCGGTTACACAAGCTAATGTTTCCGCCCATTCAGGTATAAAACAGGGAAAATAAAAAATAATTGGAGGAAAAAATATGAAAATAGCCATTTCAACCGATGCCGGTTTTGTATCAGCTCATTTTGGAAGATGTCCCATCTTTACTATAGCCGAGATTGAAGAGGGAAAGATTTTGAAGATAGAGGAAATAAATAATCCTGGCCATCAACCTGCATTTTTACCAAATTTTCTTGCAGAACGTGGAGCAAAATATATAATTTGCGGAGGTATGGGTAGGAGAGCGCAAGATTTATTTGCCGAAAAACAAATTACCCCTATAGTAGGAGTAACCGGGAAGGTTGAAGAAGTTATAGAAAAATTTTTAAAGGGACAATTAAAAGAAGGGGAATCACTTTCTAAACCTGGCGCAGGGAAAGGTTATGGCTTAGAAAAAGAAGAATGTGATCATCCCAATGAAAAACATATTCATTAATAGTTAGGGCTAATATAAAAAAATTTAAAATGTAAAAATATAAATATTTAAATTAGTATTGATTAAAATAAATAAAATAAAATTTATATCAAAACATAAAAATCTATACAAGCCAAGCAAAGCAAATAACTAAATAATCAGTTAATTAACTAAATAAGGAGGTGAAAAAGATGCCAAGAGGAGATGGTACTGGACCAACAGGAGCAGGACCGGGAACTGGACGGGGAAGAGGTGCTGGACAGGGACGCCGAGGAGGTGGAGGAATTGGAATAGGAGGTAATTGTGTTTGCCCTTCTTGTGGTGCTATAGTTCCTCATCAAGTAGGTGTTCTTTGCAGTAGTATTAAATGCCCTAAGTGTGGAGCTATGATGACAAGACAATAGAATAAAAGGGAAGGATTAAGCTAAATGATAATTTCAGTAGCCAGCGGAAAGGGTGGGACTGGCAAAACAACAATTGCCGTTAATCTTGCTCTGGCTTTAGCTAAAGACAGAGAAAAAAATGTACAATTTTTAGATTGTGATGTAGAAGAGCCCAATGCCCACCTTTTTTTAAAACCTATTATAGCAAGTTCGGAATCAGTAGAGATTCCTGTGCCAAAAATTAACGAAAAAAAATGCAATTATTGCGGTAAATGTGCGGAAGTTTGTGTTTTTAATGCTATCGCAGTTACCAAGAATAAAGTTTTGGTTTTCCCCGGGCTGTGTCATG
>CAZWFH010000389.1:0-1870 GCA_964632105.1 uncultured Atribacterota bacterium | reverse complement strand
TTTTCTCTACTTATATTAGTGCTTCTGGCAATAATAATTATAGTATAATCGGGGGGAAAGTGCAAGCTAATAATGATCGCTTAGAAAGTATTTATGTACTCTTAAATCATCAGTTAATTCCGGATGAAAAGATGATACTAAAATATTTTTCTGTCGGGCCATTATGATTTTCCCTTTAAATTTAGCCAAAACTTTCACATTACTGCCTATTTTTCTAATGTAAGGTGCTCTAATAAATACTGCTCGAAATAATTTCCCGTTAAGGTTTTCGATTTTTAAATCAACTTCAAAACTATCTACCTGTCTTCCAAAAGCATTTCTTTCTACTTCAATATCAATTAATTTAAATCTTATCTGCTCATTGCCTACAACCTTATTTGCTAACAAAATCATACCTGCACAGGTCCCAAATATAGGCATCCCTTCTCTTCCTCTTTTACTAATCTCTCGGTCTAAGCCGTATATTTTAGCTAATTTACCAATAGCGGTACTTTCGCCTCCGGGTATTATTAATCTATCTACTTTTTCTAAATCTCCAACTGTTTTTACCTTGACACCCTCAAATCCACACCTTTTTATCATTCTTAAATGTTCTTCTACTGCTCCCTGCAGGGACAATACTCCCACTTTCAAGATTACCTTTCAGCTCCTCTCTGGTTCGTTTATTAATTTAATTCTTAGATTACCATCCTCTATCCTGCATTCGTTCAGCCGGGGCAATTTGAGAAATCTCTATTCCTTTCATTGCTTCACCTAATCCTTCTGAAACTTGAGCGATAATTTTAGGATTATCATAATGGGTGGTAGCTTCTACAATAGCTTTTGCCCTTATTTTAGGATTATCTGATTTAAATATACCTGAACCTACAAATACTCCATCTGCACCTAACTGCATCATTAAAGCGGCATCGGCAGGGGTAGCTATCCCTCCGGCAGCAAAATTAACTACTGGTAATTTTCCTTTTTGAGCTACCTCTTGTAAAAGTTCAAAAGGAGCACCTAATTCTTTGGCTTTACTCATCAATTCCTCTTTAGGCATATTTTTTAATCTTCTTATTTCATCCATAACCTGACGCATGTGTCTTACCGCTTCTACAATATTTCCTGTTCCCGGTTCACCCTTAGTCCTAATCATGGCAGCACCTTCTCCTATCCTTCGCAAAGCCTCACCTAAATTTCTTGCTCCACAGACAAAAGGAACTTTAAAATTCAATTTATCTATATGATAATTTTCATCAGCAGGAGTTAATACTTCGCTTTCATCAATGTAATCTACCCCTAAAGCTTCTAGTACCTGGGCTTCCACAAAATGCCCAATTCTTACCTTTGCCATTACCGGAATAGATACTGCCTTCATTATCTCTTTTATTATTTTAGGGTCAGCCATTCTGGCCACACCGCCTGCTGCTCGGATATCAGCGGGGACTCTTTCTAAAGCCATAACTGCTACAGCACCAGCTTCTTCGGCAATTTTTGCCTGTTCTGCACTCACTACATCCATTATTACTCCGCCTTTTAACATCTCAGCCAAACCCTTTTTTAGCTTATAAGTACCTTTTTTCATCAATTTATTTTATCCCCCTCTTTTATGCGTTTTATTAATCTATTTATATTATAGTAGAAAAAAATTTAAAAACAACTATTGTTTTGTAATATAGTATCGAGTTAAGAAAGAGAAAGGAAAGATAGAAAAAAAGAAGTCAAAAAAGATACCGCAAACTAAAAAAGTTTGCGGTATCTTTTTTTGTTTAATATTTACTATCTAATATTAAAAGATTATCTGTTAGAATTTATTTTTTTATTTTTTCTCATAAATTGCAGCTAAACGTTCATACATCTTCCAACGTTTTAAAACCCCTTCTTGAGCTTC
>CAZWFH010000388.1:0-1875 GCA_964632105.1 uncultured Atribacterota bacterium | reverse complement strand
CTTTCTTTTCTTACTTCTTTTGGCTTCTTCTGGGAAATCAAAAGATGCTTTTGCCCCAAATTCAGAAGTAGCCACTGCCTTTTCGACCAATGAATCAAAACCTTCACTTCCTGTAGATGAAGAGAATCCTATCCTTCCTTTGTTTATTACTCGTAAGGCCTTCCCCTCACTCTCAGAAATATCGATAGATTTTAATCTATTTACTTCAAAATTTACCGGGACAGTCTTGCTCTTTACTCTAAATAGTTCGGCTGAATCTACTTCTTTGCAGGCTTGCTGTAACAATTTTTCCATCTTACTTACCCCCCACTACTACTTTTTTTATCCTGAGGTGAGGACTACCAAAAGACACAGGCAAAGGACCTTGCCCTGCTTTCCCGCATCCCCCGCCTGATTCAATCATCTTTAAATCATTTCCTACACCCTCAATATTAAGAAGAGTGGTAAATAAATTTCCACTCAATACTAAATCTTTAACCGGTTCGGTAATCTCTCCATCTCTTATCATAAAACCTTCCCCTGCACTAAAAGTAAACATCTCAAAAGTAGTCATCCCCCCATAGCAATCTTTAGCATAAATTCCCTTTTTTATTCCGGATAATAAGTCTTTAAAAGGAACATCTCCATTTTCGATATAAGTATTGGTCATTCGAACAATAGGTTTAAAACGATAATTGAGGGCGCGGGCGTTTCCAGTTGGCTCTTCCCCCATTTTAGCAGCAGTCTCCCGCGAGTGTAGTCTTCCTGTCAGGATTCCCTCTTTTATCAGATAATTTTTCTTTGTTTTCACACCTTCATCATCATATTTGGCAGAACCTAATAAATCCGGGATAGAACCATCATCAACTACATTAAGTTTGGGTGAGCCAAATTTCTTCCCTAATTTCATTAAACCGCTCATCCTCTCGTCTTCATATAAAAAATCAGCTTCACTAAGATGTCCAAAGGCTTCATGGATAAAAACCCCGCCTAATGTCTGATCTAAGATAACCGTATATTCCCCACCTTCCACCGGCTGAGCCTTAAGAAGATTGACTGCCCGAAAAGCTGCCTTTTGTGCTTTAGTGGAAATTTTTTCCATTGCTTTAAAATCCTTGGTAGTTCCAACACTTTCAGTGGCCATCTGAACATTGTCCCCCTCCCGGGCTATGGCCGTAAAACGCGCACTTAAAAATGGTTTTTCCTGTTCGATATAACTTCCTTCCGAATTGGCAAAATAGATAGTAGAAAATCTGTCGGTGTAGATTACATTAGAGGATTGGATCAGAGGATTAGCTTTTATAATTATATTATTATAATTTTCTATTAAATTTTTCTTTTCTCTTAAACTTACCTGGCGAAAATCCTTATCTAACTCCCGCTTAATTATTTCCACAACTGGCGAAATAACAGCCAATTTGCTCTCTTCTTTGCCAATCAAACTCGCCACTTCTATTGCTTCTCTAACTTTCTCTTCTAAATCATCAAGCTGGTTAAAGGAAACAAAGCCCCACCCCTCTTTTACCAGGACACGAACATTTCCTCCTGTCTGTTGAGAGCAATTTATTTTTTCTAACTTCTTCCCTTGAAAATTAATGGTGGTGGCTTCTTTTTTTTCTGCTCTTATCTCGATATAATCTGCACTATTTTTTTTATTTTCTAAAGCCTTTTCAAAAATTTCTCTCATTATTATTTTCTCCCTTGTATGCTTTTTCTAATCTTCTTCTGACTCGCTTATCTTATTTTTTAATATTATTTCTTCGTCTAAATAAACTGGCCTCTCTAACCACCAAATCCATTTACTCCACTTTTCATTAAAATTTTCACTTTCTTCTTTTATATTTATAAAACCACTTATTTTGGCCTCTATTTCATCAGCATAATGAAGAGCAATAG
>CAZWFH010000387.1:0-1878 GCA_964632105.1 uncultured Atribacterota bacterium | reverse complement strand
CAAAACGTTCATCTTTCTTCTTATTATTTTGGAATAATTGGAGAGAAACATTTTTGAGGGATAGACCCTGTAGTTCTTTCACCCATTTCTCAGAGGTCTTTACCGGGTTTAAGGCCGGGACAGGTTTGATTACAGTGTGCCCCAATTGTTCAGCCCATCGATAGCCGTCACCGGAAGAACCGGTCTGAGGATAAGATTTTCCTCCGGTACAGAGAATATATTTATCGGCACTCATCTGGCGGTCTCCAAGTAAAACCTGAAATATTTTCCCCTTCTCCTGCTTAAAACCGGTTACCTTGGCATTTAGCAAAATATTGACTTTCCCTTCCGTTAAATATTTTACAAATACGTTCAAAATATCCTGGGCGTTACCATTTTCCGGAAAGATTCTATCTCCCTGTTCTACTTTAGCCTTTGCTCCTCGGGATTCAAAAAAATCAATCACCTCACGCACACCAAATACCGACAAAGCACTATAGAGAAAAGGCCCATTTCTACCGAACTTTTCGGCGAATTTTCTTATATCAAACTCATTATGGGTAAAATTACAACGTCTCTTGCCGGTAATCAGCAATTTTTTACCTAAAATCTCGTTCTTTTCGATTAAAACCACTTTTGCTCCCAATTCGGCTGCCCGGCCAGCTGCCATCATCCCGGCTGGTCCCCCGCCTATTACCGCAATATCAAAAAACCATACCAGGGGACGGTCCTTTGACAGGTTTTTTTCTTTCTGTTTATCAGGATAAAATCTGTCCATTTTCACCAAACCTAAAATAATAGTGTCAAGGGGACGGTTCTTCTGACACGATTTTAAATGAAAATAAATATTTGTTCTTCGTTATATAATACTATATTATTTTAAAACAATAATTTCAATTCCGCGGCAAATATTTAATATTTCGTGTATAATAGATTTAAATATCTATAAATTAATTACAAGATAAACAGGAGAAAATATTTATGATTTCCCTTGAAAATATCAGCATCGGCTTCCAGGAGAAAGTTCTCTTTGATAATTTAAACTGGAGAATCCCCAGGGGCAACCGCATCGGCTTGGTGGGTAATAATGGTACCGGAAAGACCACCCTTTTTCGTACCATCGTAGGACTTGTTCAACCCGATAAAGGTAATATTACTTTACCACGAAATCGGCGAATTGGCTACCTGCCGCAGGATTTAATCGAACTTAAAAGTAACATCGACCTTACCTCCTATTTAAAGGAGAAATCAGGCATTGCCAAATTAGAACATTCCATGAAATTGTGTGAAGAACATCTGACTTCCCTCTCTGCTGAATCGAGCAAACATCAAACAGCTCTTAAAAAATATGAAAAGATATCCAACCTCTTTGAGCACCGAGGTGGTTATACTTTTTCTGTCCAGGCGCATAAAGTGCTAAAGGGTTTAGGCTTCCGGGAAAAAGATTTCACTCGACAATGTACTGAATTCTCCGGCGGATGGAAGATGCGGATAATCCTGGCTTCCATACTGCTTTCTTCACCGGATATAGTTTTACTTGATGAACCTACCAACCATCTGGATACAGAAAGCTTGGAGTGGCTGGAAGGCTGGCTTCAAAATTTTTCCGGGATCATAATAGTTATCTCTCATGACCGATACTTTATGGATAAACTTATGACCCAAATTGCAGAACTTGCTCATCAGAAACTGACCATCTATCAGGGCAATTTTTCCTACTATCTAAAAGAAAAAGAAAAACGACACGAACTATTACAAAAAGAAGCCAAAAATCAACAGGAAAAGATAACTAAAACCGAAGCCTTTATCGAAAGATTTCGTTATAAAAACACTAAGGCGGCACAGGTGCAAAGCAGAATAAAGATGCTGGAAAAAATGCAAATAGTAAAAATTGATAAA
>CAZWFH010000386.1:0-1886 GCA_964632105.1 uncultured Atribacterota bacterium | reverse complement strand
TATATCCGTATAATATTAACTACTAATTTCGACCGCTTATTAGAAGAAGCTTTATTAGAACAAGGGATCACTCCTACTATTATTAGCACTGAAGACGAAATGAAAGGCGCAATGCCTTTTGTGCATAATAATTGTACTATCATTAAATTGCATGGCGATTATAAGGATACCAGAATTAAAAATACTCCTGAAGAATTAGCTAAATATCCTAAAAAAGTTGATAAATATCTTGATCGAGTGCTTGACGAATTTGGTTTAATTATTTGTGGTTGGTCAGCAGAATATGATACTGCTTTACGAAATGCTCTTTATAGACGCAAGAGTAGAAGATTTTCTACTTACTGGACGGTAAAAGGCAGAGTATATGATGAAGCAATGCAATTGAGCAATCATTTAAAAGCAGAACAAATTCCAATTGAGAGCGCTAATAAATTCTTTACCCAACTTCTAGAAAAAGTTGAAGCTTTAAGGGATATAGAAAAGCCACATCCATTAGCTCTTCCTTTAGCTATAGCAACAACTAAAAAATATTTATCAGAAGATAAATATCGGATAAAATTATACGATTTTGTGTCAGAAGAGGTACAAAGGATTTATTGTAATTTTAGTTCAGAGCGGTTTGTAAACGTAGAAAATAACTTAACCAATGAGACTTTTCAGAAATGGTTACGTGAGCATAAAGAATCATTAACAATACTTATAGGTATTTTAAATACAATAATTTATTTTGATAAAGGAAAACATTCAGATTTAATTACGATGTCTATGGAAAGACTTATTCCTCAAAAATCAACTTCTCGAGAAGCATATTCTTTTAATCGATTTCCTTTATTAATTTTAACTTATTCAATTGGCATAATTTCTATATTAAGAAATAATTACAAGAGTTTAGCTGCTCTGTTGCTGTGCTCTCATTTTAAAGATAATGATGAAAAAACACATATTATAGAAATTATTAACTCACAAAGAGTATTTTCAGGTAAATGGATAAAATGGCTACCAACTTACCCAGATAAAGGTATTCCGCATACACCAGTAAGTGACTATTTGCATTCTTATATGAGGGAAATTGTTAATACTTATTTACCAGATGATAAAAAATATGAAGAGTTTTTCGATATTTTTGAATATTTAACAGGTTTAATTTATCTAGATATAATAAATAAAGGAACATCAATAGAATCTGCAGGATCAACTATAGGAAGATTTGCTTGGAAACGTGGTACACCGTTTAATAGAGAAAGACTTCCTCAATCAATAGAAAGATTTGTAGAAAATGGCCTAAAGCAAGGGGATAAATGGTCTTTATTAAAAGTAGGCTTTTTTAATGGTTCAATCGAAAGGTTTAAAAAATGCCGCGAAGTCTATGAAAATTTATTAAAAGAAATTAGTAAAAGCTGGTTTTAGAGCGTGTATTATGAATGTGTCAGAGGACAATGTCCTTTGACACATTCGCCTAAAACAAGAGCTATAAGAGGAGAGGTAATATGAAATGGATTAAAGAAATGGATAATTATAATTTTCTTGGTATATATGATGTAATACTTGATATCAAAACGGAAATGAATATTTCCTCTGATAGAATTGTTATTCCCTTGTTACAGAACAGAGTCAAGTTCTCCCAGCTATTTCCGATAGATTCTATAGGAACAAGAGATAAGTATTGCGAGTTAATATATAAAGCTACTATTAATATACAAGGGACAGACACCCATTTTCTTAGTGATGCTATGTTTTAGATCAGGATTAAGAAAGGAACCCTTAAAATGATAGAGGTAGCGAAAAATTTGTTTGTTGGGAATCAAAATGATTACGAAAATCTTGTAAAATTCAGGAATGATTTTTCAGTAGTACATGCTTGCAAAGAACCATACCATAGAAAAGCT
>CAZWFH010000385.1:0-1891 GCA_964632105.1 uncultured Atribacterota bacterium | reverse complement strand
TTTCTAGTTTAGACCAATCGGCAATTGTTTCTTTTAAAAAGAATATATTAGATCAATTAATTAACTATGAACTTTTTTATCAGCAAGTTCAAAAAGAAAAAATTAAGATTTACAATGATGATATTAATTTAGAAATAGACAAGATTAAAGATAATTTCTCTTCTCCTGAAGAATTCAATGAAGCCCTAAAAGCAAACAATATCACCCTTGCTCAACTTAAAGAGGATATAAAAAGACAATTAATGATAAATAAGGTTTTAGAGGAAACTAAGAACCAAGTAAGTATCACCGATGAGGAATTATTAGAATATTATAATGAAAACAAGGAAAGTTTCCTTGAGCCCGAGCAAGTTCACGCCCGCCATATATTAGTAGAAACTGAGGAAGAAGCAAATAATCTTCTTCTACAGCTCAAAGAAGGTCTTACCGATTTTGCAGAATTGGCTAAAGAAAAATCTATAGGACCCTCTGCCCCAAGCGGCGGAGACCTGGGATTTTTTGCCAGAGGCCAGATGGTGAAAGAATTTGAAGAAGCAGCTTTCTCTTTGGAACCGGGTGAAATTAGCGGAGTAGTGCAAACACAGTTTGGATACCATATTATTAAATGCGAAGAGAAGAAAGAGGAATATTCTCCTACCTTTGAAGAAGCAAAAGAAAAAATTAGCAATACTCTGAAATCCCAAAGAGAAAACGAAGCAATATCAACATTTATCTCAAAATTAAGAAAAGAAGCTGTTATTGTTTACAATTATGATTTCGATGCTGAAATTGAATCGTTAAAATCTTCTGCAGAAGAGAACCAACCATCAGATTCTGCGGAGCAAGCAACTTCGGAAGAGACAGTTTCAGAAGAGACAACAGAAACCGAGGAAGTTAAGGACACTTCTAAAAACGATTAATGATTAATTCTCATAATTAAATACAGAAAAAATGATAATAAAAAATGGGGCTAAATTTTAGCCCCATTTTTTTGTAGATCCCTCATCGGGTTCGGGATTACCTCTGGACTGTAAGCATATTCCATTTAGATAATATTATCTTTACAAACTTAATTTGTTCTTCTATTCGGAAAGATAAGGGTAATTTCCTGCAGGTTTCAAAAGTTAAAGCAGGAATATCGAGTTGAGAATAGGCGCAATAAGCAGTGCTGCCTTTGACCGGGTCCACCAAAACCTGATATTTATTGCTATCCTCGTTAATCCCCCTGTTCATCTCCTCAACAAGAAAAGAGCTCAGCTCAAACAAGCAATCATCATCAGAATCTATAACTACAGTCTGGCCATAATTTTTTGGGTTCTTTTTGTAAAATTCTATCGACTCGTGTAAATCAACCAATAGACCGATATCGTATCTTTTCATCAAGTTAAATATTTCGGAAGCTAATTTTTCTATAGAATTCCCCTGGGGATTTCCAGGGTATACTCTATTCAAATTAATTTCCGCTGGGAAACACCTTACATTTTCTTCGCAGGCCAAAATATTTGCTCTTGGTATAATTATCAAAGTTCCTCTTTCAATGTGTAGATTATCTTTTAAATATTCCGCAGCTTTAATACCGGCTTTTTCATTCCCATGTGTTCCGGCTACAATCATTATCGTCGGTTCTTTACAATCAGTCTTAATTATAAAGACAGGAGTTTCATAATCTGTTCCGGCACAGATATATTCGACAGAAGTTATTTGCAGGAAAGCAGTTTGAGGGAAGCAAAAAAGTAACAATATCGATACAATGAATATTACTTTAAAAAAATGCACCAGGGGACGGTTTTTTGTCATGTTTTTTATTTCCTGTCGGGGCCGGATTCATCCGTCCCGTTTTATTTAATAATTCTAAGAGCGGGTTCGATAAATCGAACCCCTTGTATATTAATAATAACTTATTATTTGATTA
>CAZWFH010000384.1:0-1894 GCA_964632105.1 uncultured Atribacterota bacterium | reverse complement strand
AAATTGAAACTAGGGGAGAAACTTCTTCTAAAGAGAAAAGAACTATCTAAAAAATTATTTTTAAGTAGACATTTTTTAAAGGAGACTTTCATAGTTTAGAATCAACATGTTATCGCAATATATACAGGTTTCTACTACAAGTCTTCATAAATTAGGCGCAAAAGTGGATATTTTAAGTAAAGAATCCATAAAGAGAGATCATTCAAAATAAGTTTTGAATTGATTAATTATATGTGCTATTATTTTTTTGCTAGCTATCACTTTAAAATTAAAAATTTATTATACTGATATAAAAATACAAACAAGGGAAATTATAAATAGTGCAGGATTTAGAAAAATATTTTAAAGAACACCCCGTAATTGCCTCCATTAGAAATGATATAGATTTTAAATATGCTATCAACAGTAAAGTTGCCGCCCTTTTTATTCTCCACGGAGATATATTTAACCTTCCCCAGATTATGAAAGAATGCAAGGAGCATAACAAGCTGGTTTTTTTACATATGGACCTTATTAGGGGAATCGGCAGAGACAAAGAAGGGATAACATACTTAGCCAGGAAAGGACTTTGTAATGGAATTGTTACCACCAAAAGTAACCTGATCAATGTAGCTAAAAAAGAAGGGCTTATTGCTGTACAGCGTCTTTTTTTACTCGATTCCGCTGCTTTAAAGACCGGGGAACAATTATTAAAAAATAACCAGCCTGATGCAGTGGAAATTTTACCCGGAATAACTGCCCCTTATTTTATAGAACACGTATACAAAAAGTTGCTCTGTCCGGTTATTGCCGGCGGTCTAATTTCTGATAAAAGCGAAATAGAAAAATTACTGCAAAAAGGAGTCCTGGCCGTATCTACCAGCAGAAAAGAATTATGGTAAATTTTCTTTAAATAAAGTAGAGATTGGGTTATAATTAAATTAGTAAAATATACTTTTTAGTAAGTTAATTTAGAGTTTTAACAGATAACTTCAACTTGCGATTTATCAACTACAAATTCCTCGCTGACATACTACCAGATTAGCGTTGGATACTTGAGGAAGAATTCTATCAGTTTGATGTTTTTTATGATATTGTTGGGTTTTTACTGATTTACTGATAGGGTTATTCAATTCCTCCGCTCTTAGCACACTCTTAGAGAATAGCAATTTTGTATAGCTACTAATTTAAGACGAGAGGGGGCGATATACAGAAACAATAAAATCTATATCAGTTAATAAATTTAAAAATTATTAAGGAGGTTATTAGTTTACTATGAAATTGAGAAAGAATTTTTTAATTATTTTGATTTTAACTTTGTGTTTATTGTTGTCAGTGGGGACTGCTATGGCAAAACCGGTAACCATAACTTTTTGGCATGCAATGAGCGGGTCGCGCCTTGGGGTATTAGAGTCGATCATCGAAAGTTTTAATGCCACCCATCCTGATTATGAAGTTAAGCCGTTATTTACCGGCACCTATGCGGAAACACTAACTAAATATGTTGCGGCATATCCTACCAAAACAGGCCCGAATATGGTTCAGGTTTATGAAGTAGGGACTCAGACCATGATTGACAGTGAGACGCTATTACTCCTGTCTATCAAATCCCTGGAATGTTGGGAGAAACCTGGGACTGGGCACAATACGTCATCCCCATTACTCATTACTACTCTGTAGATGGAAACCTTTGGTCCATGCCTTTCAACTCATCTACCGCTATGCTCTACTACAACAAAGACCTTTTCAAAGCAGCCGGACTCGACCCGAATAAACCACCTACAACCTGGAAAGAGATGGAAGAATATGGAGAAAAAATCCTGGCAAGCGGAGTAGTAGATTATGTCTATTCCACAGGTTGGCCTGATTGGATTTTCGAACAAGCCCTTGCCATTCATGACCATCTTTATGCAGA
>CAZWFH010000383.1:0-1897 GCA_964632105.1 uncultured Atribacterota bacterium | reverse complement strand
TTAATTTTTTAATCCTGATCTATCTCTTGAAACGATTTTTATTTAATCGGATTATCAAGATTATGGATGACAGGGAAATGCAAATCACCGGTCGTATGCAAGATGCTGAAGCGGCAAAAGAGGAAGCTCAGAAAGAATTAGAAGAACAGCGCAGGATAAGGGAAGAACTGCAGGAAAAATGGAATGAAATGCTTGCCCAGGCCAAGAAGGATGCCCAAAAGAAGCGGGAGGAATTGGTAAAGGATGCCAGAAAAAAAATTGATGAAGAGCAAAAAAATTGGAGAGAGGCGATATTAAAACAACGAACCGCTTTTTTAAGGGACCTTCGTCATTTATCCTGCGAGCAAGTTTGTCAGATTAGCAGAAAGGTTTTATCTGATTTGGCCGGTGAAAAATTAGAAAATCAACTGATTGAAAATTTCTTAATCCAATTGGGGAAGTTGGCCAAAGAGGAAAAAGCTGATTTTATTCGGTTTATCAATAAGGATGAGCAGAAGATATTGGTGAATAGTAGTTTTCAACTTAACCGGGAAAAAGAATCTGAGATCAGGAAAACCCTGGAAGATGTTATCGGCGATAAGGTTGAAATTAATTTTAAGGTTTCTCCTGACTTGATTTGTGGTATTGAAACTCGAACAGAGGGTAAGAAAATTTCCTGGAATATTGAAAACTATTTGGATGGACTGGAGGAGCAGCTCAAGAAGGCTTTCACCGAAATCAGTTTTCAAGAATTGGATACTGAAAAAAAGAAAACCAAGTGATTTGGATAGATTAAATAGATTAAGATGTAATTTTGATGTGAGGGTATTAATGGATAATACAACAAAAGAAATAGATACTTTATCTTTAAAAAAAAATTTAAAATATACTTTTTCCAGCATGAATAGCATTATCAAACAACAGGAAGCATCTTTATATGTGGAGGAAATTGGGATAGTGTCTGCTGTAGGTAAAGATATCGTAACGGCAAAAGGGTTACCGGAGGTAAAGGCTGGGGAAGTAGTTATTTTTAAAGACCGTCAGCGGGGAATGGTATTTAATCTGGAGCCGGGTAAGGTAGATATTATTTTACTTGATGATGCGAAAGGGATTAAAGCCGGAGATGAGGTGAGGAGAACCAACCAGGTAATGGATGTCCCGGTTGGCGAATCATTGCTGGGAAGGGTTATCGACCCGGTTAGCCGTCCTTTGGATGATTTAGGAGCAATTAGAACGATGGAGAGATATCCTATCGAACGTGAATCTCCTCCCATTATGGATAGAGAACCGGTATATGTTCCTTTACAGACAGGTATTTTGGTAATCGATGCCCTGGTGCCGATTGGCCGGGGACAGCGGGAACTTATCCTGGGAGATAGACAGACCGGGAAAACAGCGATTGCAGTGGATACCATACTTAATCAAAAAGATAAAGACGTTATCTGTATTTATTGTGCTATCGGTCAAAAAATGTCTTCTGTAGCCAGAGTCATTGCTCAACTTAAAAAGTCAGAAGCTATGGAATATACCATTGTTATGGTGGCATCAGGAGAAGATACACCCGGCTTGAATTATATTGCCCCTTATGCGGCGACCAGTATCGGTGAATATTTTATGGAAAGAGGGAAAGATGTTTTAGTTATATACGATGATTTAACTCATCATGCTCGAACTTATCGGGAGCTATCTCTTTTATTGAGAAGGCCGCCTGCCCGGGAAGCATATCCCGGAGATATTTTTTACATCCATTCCCGCCTTTTGGAAAGAGCGACTCATCTGAAGAAAGAGAAGGGTGGTGGTTCTTTGACTGCTTTGCCCATTATCGAAACCCAGGCTCAAAATTTATCAGCTTACATCCCTACTAATCTTATTTCCATTACCGATGGTCAAATTTATCTTTCTCCTCAATTATTCCAGG
>CAZWFH010000382.1:0-1898 GCA_964632105.1 uncultured Atribacterota bacterium | reverse complement strand
ATTTTAGTATCTTTATAAAAAAGAGATGATTAGAAATGAAAGGTCTGATAATTGCTGCAGGAGAAGGAAGTAGATTATCCCACAGGGGTGACTCTAAACCACTCGTCCCCCTTTTAGAATTGCCCCTTATCGAACGAGTAATATTAAATGCTAAGGGAGCAGGTATTACCGATTTCTACATAGTAACTGGCTATAATGGAGAAAAACTAAGAAACCACCTTGACCAATTTGCCCAGAACAGAGACTTAAAAATAACCCATCTTATAAATAACCAATGGGAAAAAGAAAATGGACTTTCTGTTCTTGCGACAAAAAAGGAAATAAATGAAAATTTTATTCTATTGATGAGTGACCATATCTTTAATGAATCTATATTGGCAGAATTGCTTCAAGAGAAGATTGTTTATGGAGAAATTATACTGGCAGTAGATTATAACCTTAAGAACAAAATTGTCGATATTGATGATGTTACCAAAGTTTTAGTTGATGATAAAGGAAGAATTGTAAATATTGGAAAGAATATTAAGGAATATAATGCTTATGATACCGGAATATTTCTTTGTTCACCGGCAATATTTGAGGCTTTAGAAGAAAGCTCAGACAATGGTGATACCAGTCTTTCAGCGGGAATAAAAATATTAGCCAAACAGAAAAAGGCAAGAGCATTTGACATTAAAGGGAAATATTGGATTGATGTAGATGATGAAAACGCATTTAAGAAGGCAGAAAGTATTCTTTTAGCTAATTTAAAAAAAGTGTCTGATGGTCCTGTATCCAGATATCTAAACCGTCCAATCTCCATTAGAATTTCAAGATATCTCTTAAAAAAAAGTATTACCCCTAATCAGATTTCTTTATTTTCTTTTATCTTTTCTATGGTGGGTGCTCTTTTTTTCTTTTTTGGGGGATATGCTAATTTGCTAATCGGCGGAATATTAGCACAAATATCCTCTATCATTGATGGCTGCGATGGAGAGATTGCCCGCTTAAAGTTTCAAACATCCGAGTTTGGAGGGTGGTATGATGCGGTCTTAGACCGTTATGCAGACGCATTTCTTCTTTTTGGTTTAACTTATTATGTATATTTTTTAGGAGGAAATTTATTATATCTATTTATAGGATTTTTGGCTATCATTGGTGCTTTTATGAATAGCTACACTGCTGATAAATATGATGGATTGATGAAAAAAAATCTTACTCCCGGAAAACATTACTTTAGAATAGGCCGTGATGTTCGAATAGTTATTATATTTGTAGGGACTTTAATAAATCAACCATCTTTAATTTTGTTTATTATTGCTTTTTTGATGAATGCAGAAAATATCAGAAGAATATTAATTTTTTATAAAAAGAAATAATATTTTTCATTGCTCTGTAGGTGAAATTAACCAGAAGAAACTAATTAAGAGCCATTAGTGGCAAAATTTTATAAATTAAGTTGACTATTAAAAAAGAAAGTAGATAATATAAAGTTGAGAGATATATTTACTTAAAAGAAGTTTAGATAATTTTTAAAATAAAGCAAGATTTTTAAAAATTATGTCAAATAATTTTATAGCAAAGAGTAATAAATAATATTTTCATACAAAGACTATATACACATTAACTCACCTCATTACCTTTAAAAGTGGAAAGTTGAATGAAAAGGTTACTTAAAACCAATATAATCTTGATTTGGTAGAGTGAGTAATAATAAATGCTTAGTTGATAGAAGTGACATCAAGGAAGTGAACACTTAAAAATCCATGAAAAGGAGGTGAAATAGCATGGAGAGCATATGGTATTGGATTATAGGAATTGTAATTGTAGTAATAGCAATATATCTAATCTGGGGTAGAAAGAAAAAAGGAGGGAAGTGAGTTTCTTAATTAAAATTAAGAGGAGGTATTTTTAAAATG